>DATJEA010000137.1:0-6189 GCA_035497095.1 Acetobacteraceae bacterium
CGCGGCGCGAAGGCGACGAGCGCCAGAATGCAGCCGAGCAGGGTCAGCATCGGCAGCACCGTGCCGGCCTGCAACGGCCCGGACAGCAGCCGCGCATGGCGGTAGAAGGTGCGGTGGAACGGCGCCAGCGACAGCACCGCCATCAGCAGCAGCAGCGGAATCCATAGCGGCTCGCCCTGCATCGCGGTCCACATCGCCGCCACGATCAGCAGCACCAGCGACAGCGTCCAGGCCAGGCTCACCCGCTGCGCCAGCGCGGTCGCCAGCACCATCAGCGCGGCGCCGATCAGGCTCGGCAGATACTCGCTGGCGCCGCTCATCAGTTCGGAGAAATCCGGGTCGATCCAGCTGAGGTCGCTGCCCGATTGCAGCACGCCGAGCGACAGCAGCAGCGCGCCGCACAGCAGCACCGCGCCGGTGCAGGCGGCGGCGACGAAATCCGGCTGGCTCCAACTGCCGATCGCCTGCGCGCCGCGCAGCCTGGTCGACGCCTCGCCGACCATGCCGCGCCGCCCCAGCAGGCTCCAGCCGCGCAGCAATATCTCGTTGCCGGCGAACAGCGAGCCGGCCAGGAACAGCGGAATGATGTAGTAGTACAGCCGGAACACCACGATCGCGCCGACGATCTCCGGCGGCGACAGATAGGATTCCAGCCCCAGCAGCATCGCGGTGTCGAACACGCCGATGCCGCCCGGCAGGTTGGCCGCCAGCCCGGCGCTGTAGCTGGCCAGGTAGACGCCGAGGAAGCGGACATAGGTCAGCCCCGGCACCTCGGGCAGCAGCGCGTAGAAGATCGCCGCGGTGGCGGCGACATCGGCGGTGGCCAGCAGCACCTGCAGGATCGCCATCCGCCAGCTCGGCAGCACGATTTCATGGCCGAACATGCGGAACTTGCCGAGCACGCGCGACAGCGTGACGTAGGCGCCGACGATCGCCCACAGCACGGTGGCGATCGCATACATGCCCCAGTGCGGAATATAATCGCCGAAGAACGGCACCGCCTGCGGCTCGATGAACAGGATCACCCCGCCCAGCACCATCGCGCCCAGCCCGAAGGTCAGCGAGCAGAACGCGATCACCTTGCCGATCTGCAGCGGCGACAGGCCCCAATGGGCATACAGCCGGTAGCGCACCGCGGCCCCGGAAACGGCGGCGAAACCGAGGTTATGCGCCAGCGCATAGGCGCAGAACGAGGCGAACGAGACCCGGCCGTAGCTCACCTTGCGCCCGGCATAGATGGTGCCCAGCCGGTCGTAGAAGGTGAGGATGAAATACGCCACCAGCGTCCACAGGAACGAGATCACCAGCGCGGTATGCGGGATCGCCTCCAGCGCCTTCTTGATGTCGGCCACCTTCAGATGGCGGAACTCGCGCTGCACCACGTAGATCGCGCCGACCAGCAGCAGCAGCCCGAGAACCGCCGGGGCCTGCCGCAACGCGCGCTTCAGATATGCTCCCACAGTGTCCGCTGCTCAGGCCGTCGCGGTCGTCGGCGCAACAGGCCGGGCGAGGGCGCCCTCGATCAGCGCGATGGTCTCGGCCACGCCGTATAGCGCGACGAACTGGCCGAATCGCGGCCCTTCCTGCTGGCCCAGCAGCACCTGGTACAGGCAGCCGAACCAATCGCGCAGATTGGCGAACGGGTGCCGCTTGCCGACCTCGTAGACCAGGTTCTGGATGTCCTCGGCGGCGGCCCCGGCCGGCACCGCGCGCAGCATCGCGGCGAGATCGGTGAGCGCCGCCCGTTCGGTCGCGTCCGGGCCGCGGTACTGCTTGGCCGGGCGCACGAAGTCGCGGTAATAGGCCAGCGCGTAATCGACCAGCCGGGCCAGGAACGGCATCGCTTCCGGCGTCGCCTGCGGATTATAGCGGCGGATGAAGCCCCACAGCATGTCCGGGCTTTCGGCGTTCACCACGCTGGCGAGGTTCAGCAGCATGGCGAACGACAGCGGCGAATGTGCCGATTGCGGCACCGTGCCGGCATGGATGTGCCAGGCCGGGTTGGCCGGGCGCTCGGCGGCGGGCTGCGCATGGGTACGAACGGCGTTGGCCAGGTATTCGTCCACCGCCTTGGGGATCACGTCGAAATACAGCCGCTTGGCGCGGGTCGGCTGGTTGAACATGAACTGCCCCAGGCTCTCCGGCGGCGCGTAACGCAGCCATTCCTCCACCGACAGCCCGTTGCCCTTGCTCTTGCTGATCTTCTGCGCCTGCTCGTCGAGGAACAGCTCATAGGTGAAGCCGGTCGGCGGCTGGCTGCCGAGGATGCGGCAGATCCGGCCCGAGAGCCGCACGCTGTCGATCAGGTCCTTGCCGGACATTTCGTAATCCACGCCCAGCGCATGCCAGCGCATCGCCCAGTCGGCCTTCCACTGGCATTTCACCGCGCCGCCGGTCACCAGGCTCTCGAACCGCTCACCGGTCTCGGGGTCGGTCCAGACGATGCTGCCGGAGTCTGGCCGCAACTCGTCGATCTTCACCTGCATCACCACGCCGGTTTTGGGATGCACCGGCAGGAACGGCGAATAGGTCGCCTGGCGCTCGGCGCCGAGCGTCGGCTTGATCACCGCCAGAATCGCGTCGTGCTTTTCCAGGATGGCGCGCAAGGCGGCGTCGAAGCGGCCCTCGGCGTAGTACTGGGTGGAGGAGGCGAACTCGTATTCGAAGCCGAAGCCGTCGAGAAACTCGCGCAGCCTGGCGTTGTTGTGGGCGCCGAAGCTGTCATGGGTGCCGAACGGGTCGGGGATGCGGGTTAGCGGCTTGCCCAGGTATTCGGTCAGCATGTCCTTGTTCGGCACGTTGTCCGGCACCTTGCGCAGCCCGTCCATATCATCGCTGAACGCCAGCAGCTTGGAGGGCAGGCCGGTCAGCTCGGTGAATGCCCGGCGCACCCAGGAGGTCCGCGCCACCTCGCCGAAGGTGCCGATATGCGGCAGGCCGGAGGGGCCGTAGCCGGTTTCGAACAGCGCCGAGCTTTTGCCGCTGGCCGCCAGCCGCTCGACGACCTTCTGCGCCTCCTCGAAGGGCCAGGCGCGGGGCAGGGGAGAGGAGGTGGTGGCGTGGGGCATAGGTCTCGAAATCCAGGGAAAACCGGGTGGCGGGCGAAGCTAGGTAGCGAGGGGTGCTTGGTCAATTGCTGGCGGCCCTTATAGTGCCGCCATGCCCTCCACCGCCATGCCGCCCCGCCCCGCGCCGCGCCTGCTGCTGCCCGAGGCGCCGGCGGTGGTGGCCGGCGTCGCCCGCGCCGATATCCTGACCGAGCACGGCGAGCTGCTCGACCTCACGATCGCCGAGGCGGCCCGGCTGCTGGCGCGCGGCCCGGCGCCGCTCTTGGTGCATGCGCCATCGACGCTGCGCCGGCTGGGGCTGCGCGACACGCCGGCGCTCGACCTGCTGGAACTGTTCGCCTTCGTGCTGCCGGCCCACCCCGCCGCGCCGACGCCGCGCGGCCTCGCTTTGGCGCTCGACCTGCCGGTGCCGGACGGACCGCTCGCCGCCCTGCTGCCGGATATGGCCAGCGCACTGCTGTCGCGCCTCGCCGCCGGCCGCGACCTGCCGCTCAACCGCGACGCCGCCGGGCTGGCGGCGCGGATGGGCCAGGCCGGCTGGGGCTGGGCGGACTGCGTGCTGGCCGCGCTCGGCCAACCGCACGCCGCCCCTTCGGTGGATGGCTACCGGGTGTGGAAGCGGCTGCCGGACTGGGAGGAAATGGCCCCCCCGCCGCCGCCCGGCTCGCTGGCGGTGGCCCCGGCCGAGGCGCGCACCAGGCTGGCCGAGATGCTGGGCGGCGATGCCGAGCAGCGGCCCGGCCAGTCCGACTACGCCGCTGCCGCGTCCGCCGCCTTCGCGCCGCGTGAGCAGCGCGGCGACCCGCATCTGGTGCTGGCCGAGGCCGGCACCGGCACCGGCAAGACGCTGGGCTACATCGCGCCGGCCAGCCTGTGGGCGGAGCGCAACCACGGCGCGGTCTGGATCAGCACCTTCACCCGCCATCTGCAACGCCAGGTGGAGGGCGAACTGGCCCACCTGATCCCCAACCAGGCCGATCGCCGCCGCCGCGTGGTGGTGCGCAAGGGGCGGGAGAACTATCTGTGCCTGCTCAATTTCCAGGACGCCACCGCCTCGGTATTCGGCGCCGGCGCGCCGGCCACCGCGCTGCCGCTCGGCCTGCTGGCGCGCTGGGCGCTGGCGACCAATGACGGCGACATCCAGGGCGGCGACCTGCCCGGCTGGTTCGCCGAGCTGTTCGGCCACGGCTACGCCGCGGGGCTGGCCGACCGGCGCGGCGAGTGCATCCATTCCGGCTGCGAGCATTGGCGCAAGTGCTTCATCGAACACAATATCCGCCGCGCCCAGCACGCCGAACTGGTGGTCGCCAACCACGCGCTGGTGATGGCGCAGGCGGTCTGGGGCGGGCTGGATGACGCCACCGTGCCGACGCATTACGTGTTCGACGAAGGCCATCACGTGTTCGACGCCGCCGACAGCGCGTTCTCGGCCGAACTGTCCGGCGCCGAGACCGCTGAGTTGCGCCGCTGGCTGCTGGGTGCGGAGGGCACACGCTCGCGCGCCCGCGGGCTGCGCCGGCGGATCGACGAGCTGGTCGCCGGCAACGACAAGCTGATCGCGCCGCTCGACGCCGCGCTGCTGGCCGCCCACGCGCTGCCCGCGCCCGGCTGGCAATCACGCATCGCCGGGCAGACCGAGCTGGAGCCTTCGGAACCTGGACGGAACAATCCGACCGAGGCGTTCCTGGCCATCCTGCGCACCCAGGTGATGGCGCGGGTGCAGGGCGATGGCGAGGCGGCGCGGGTCAATGCGATCGAATGCGGGCTGTATCCGGTGGCCCCCGACATGCCCGCCGCGGCGGCGCTGCTGGCACGCGGTTTTGCCCGGATTTCGACCAGTTTGAACACGCTTTCGACGCGTTTGGCCGCGAGATTGGACGATGAAGCCGAGGATTTGGACGAGCCCACCCGCAACCGCATCGAGGCCGCCTGCCGCAGCCTGAAACGCCGGGCGATCGATCCGCTTGCCGCCTGGCAGGCGATGCTGGCCGCCTGCGCCGCACCGCCGCCGCAACCGGGCGAGCGGCCGGAACACGTGCATTTCCTGCGCCTTAGCCGCCGCGACGGCGCCGACCGCGATGCCGGGCTGCACCGCCACTGGCTGGACCCCACCATCCCGTTCGTCGCCACCCTGGCCCGCCCGGCGCAGGGCCTGCTGATCACCTCCGCCACGCTGCGCGATGCCGGCGCGCCGGACGCGGAAACCGGCTGGGAGGATGCCGAGGCGCGGGTCGGCGCCACGCATCTGGCGACGCCTGCGATCCGGGTCGCGGTGGCCAGCCCGTTCGACTACGCGGCGCAGACCCGCGCCTTCGTGGTGACCGACGTCAACAGCCGCGAGATCGCGGCGCTGGCGGCGGCGTATCGGGCGCTGTTCGTGGCGGCGGGTGGCGGCGCGCTGGGGCTGTTCACCGCCATCGCCCGGCTGCGCGCGGTGCATGCCCGCATCGCGCCGGCGCTGGAGGCGGCGGGGATTCCGCTTCTCGCCCAGCACGTTGACGCGATGGACAACGCCACGCTGGTGGACGTGTTCCGCACCGAGACCGAAAGCTGCCTGCTTGGCACCGACGCGATGCGCGACGGCGTGGACGTGCCCGGCCGGGCGCTGCGGCTGGTGGTGTTCGAGCGGGTGCCCTGGCCGCGGCCCGACATATTGCACCGTGAACGCCGGGTGCATCTCTCCGGCGGCGACACCACCGGCTTCGACGACCGGCTGGTGCGCTTTCGGCTGCGCCAGGCGTTCGGCCGGCTGATCCGCAGCGCCACCGATCGCGGCGTGTTCGTGCTGCTGGATCGCGGCACGCCGACGCGGCTGTTGCAGGCGTTTCCGGCCGGCGTAGAGGTGCGCCGGGTGGGGCTGGCCGAGGCGGTGGCGCAGACCAGGGAGTTTCTTACAACCTCATCCTGATGGCTGAGTCGGGTCGAATCCTGGTGTAATTCAACGCTCGACCGGTTAAATCCGGGGTGGCGGAAATAGTGCCGCGATTCTTACAAAATACATTCAGGCACCAAGGAATGGTGATGGGTAAACGTTTTCTGTGGCTGGTTGGCCTGTGCTGCGTGCTGGCGGCGCCTTCGGTGGCACGCGCCGATCTGATCAATGGCGGGTTCGAGGCCTATC
>DATJEA010000138.1:0-3896 GCA_035497095.1 Acetobacteraceae bacterium
GCGGGCCGGGCGGCTGGCCGGGGTTGGTGGCGATCAGGAAGCGCACCGCATCGGCGCCGGACGCGCCCCAGGCCGCTTCGGCGAGTGGTGTGATATCGGTGACGAAGCGGGCGCGTTCCAGCCGCAGCGGCGGCAACTCGCGGGCCACCGCGCGGTCGAGCCTGGCGGCGGCCTCGCTGCGGGCGGCCGAGAGCCGGGCGCAGGTCGCGGCGAATTCGCCGCGCGCGGCGGCGGCGGCGCGCTCCAGCGTATCGACCTCGGCCGAGCCGGTCTCCAACTGGGCGAGGCGCTGTTGCAGCCCGGCGAGCAGGGCAGGGAGCTCCACCACCGGCACGCCATGCTTGCGCGCCGCGCCGCGCAGCGCGAACAGCCGCTCCTCGGCCTGTTCCAGCAGCCTCGGGTCGGCCTCGGCCTCATTGGCGAGGCGGGAGAGCAGCGTCTCGGCCTCGGCCAGCGCCTCCTCGGCACGGTCCAGCGCGGTCATCGCCGGTTGCGCCGCGGGGTCGATCGCATTGGCCGGCGCCAGGCGTTGCAGCGCGCGGGAGGCGGCGCGCAGGGCGGCGGCCGGGCCGGCATTGCGCGCACCGCGGCCGGAGGCGCCGGGGGTCAGTTCAGCGAGTGCCGCGGCGATCGCCTCGGCGCGGCGTTCGCCCTGTTGCAGGCGCTGACGTTCGGTCGCCAGCCGGTCTTCCTCACCGGGTTCCGGGGCCAGCCGGCCGAGTTCATCCACCGCATGGCGCAGCCATTCCTCGTCGCGCTGCGCGGCCTCGATGGCAGCACGGGCGGTGGCCAACGCGGTGAGCGCCGCGCGCCAGCCGCGATGCTGTGCCGCCGCCTCGGCGCGGAGCCTGGCCGGCACGCCGAACGCATCCAGCAGTGCCGCGTGCCCGCCAGGGTCGGCGAGGCCCATCTGGTCGTGTTGACCCTGCACCTCCACCAGCAGCGCGGCGGCGCGTTTCAGCAACGCCGCACCGACCGGCTGGTCGTTGGCGAAGGCGCGCGAGCGGCCGTCGCGCCCCAGCACCCGGCGCAGCACCACTTCGTCCTCGGCCTCGATGCCCTGCTCGGCCAGCAGCGCGTAGATCGGGTGGCCGGCCGGCGGGTCGAACACCGCCGCGACGCTGGCCTGCTCGGCGCCGGCGCGCACCAGCCCGGCCTCGGCGCGCGCGCCCATAGCAAGCCCGAGGCTGTCCAGCAGGATCGATTTGCCGGCGCCGGTCTCCCCGGTGAGCACGGTGAGGCCGGGGCCGAAGCTGAGGTCCAGCCGCTCGATCAGCACCACATCGCGAATCGAGAGCGCTGTCAGCATTGCGGGCGGCCTGCCGGTCCCGCCGCGCTCAGAAAACCGAGTGCCAGGCGCGGCTGAAGAAGCCCCGCTCCGGCGCCGGCGCCGCCACGTCGGCCGGGTTCTTCACCTGGCTGTCGGCGACCAGCGCGCGGTAGCTGTCGGAATACCACGGGCTGCCGGGGTAGTTGTAGCCGAGCACCGCGGCGGTCTTGCGCGCCTGCTCCGGCAGGCCGAGCACCAGGTAGATCTCGGTGAGCCGGTGCAGTGCCTCGGCAACATGGTTGGTGGTCTGGAAATCGTCCACCACGCGCTGGAAACGGCCGATCGCGGCGGCATACAGATGCTGGCTCTGATACCAGCGGCCGATCTGCATCTCGTGGCCGGCCAGATGGTCGCGGCCCAGGTCGATCTTCAGCTTGGCGTCGCGGGCATAGGCGCTGTCGGGGAACCGCTTGACCACTTCCTGCAAGGCGGCGATGGCGTTGACGGTGTCTTTCTGGTCACGCCGCACATCGGTGATCTGCTCGTAGTAGCACAGCGCCCGCAGGTAATACGCATAGGCGATATCGCGATGCGCCGGATGCAGCTTGATGAAATTGTCGAGCGAGGTGATCCCGGAGGCGTATTCGCCTTGCAGATACTGCGCATAGCCCTGCATCAACTGCGCATTCACCGCCCAGGAGGAGTAGGGGTAGGTCTGCTGCACCAGATCGTATTGCTTGATGGCCAGCGTATAGCGCTCGGCCTTCATCGCATCGACGCCGCGATTGTACAGCTCCTCCGGCGGCGCGGCGGCAGCGTCCGGCGCCGCCGATGCCGTGGCGGAGTCGTCCGACCATGGCGACAGCGATTTCAGCGTCGAGCAGGCGCCGAGCGTCAGGACCAGCGGCGCCAGCACGAGGGCGGCCAGCAGGGGGGACAGAAACGGCCTTCTGGAAGGGCGGGGGACGAGCTGCAAGGCAATCACCGGATGCTGAGAGGCGGGCCTTATAGCACGCCCGGCCGGCAGGCGAAGCCCGCAGGAGAGCAGATCCGGCTCAGAACGGCCCGGCGGCAACCGGCAGCCGCGTCTCCTGCCAGACCGGCAGCCCGGTGGTGCCGCCCGGCTGCACCTGGGCGGCAACCGAGGCCCAGCGCCAGTTGGCCGCATTGGCGAACAGCGCCCGCAGCAACTGGTTGTTGAGCGCGTGGCCCGGGCGATGGGCGACCAGCCGCGCTTGCAGCGTGGCGCCGGCAAGGCCGAGGTCGCCCACCATATCCAGCAGCTTGTGGCGCACGAATTCGTCGCGCATGCGCAGGCCATCCGGGTTCATCACCCGGTCGCCATCCACCACCACCGCATTCTCCAGGCTGCCGCCCAGCGCCAGGCCCGCGGCGTGCAACTGCTCGATCTCCTGCATCTGGGCGAAGGTGCGGGCGCGCGCCAGCTCATTGCGGAAACTCGCCGGCGTGATCGGCAGTGACAGCGCCTGCCGGCCGATCGCCGTGGCATCGAAGGCGATCGACACCGAAGCCTGCAAGACGGGCGCCTGCGCCATGGTCGCGTCGCCGACGATCGGGCGCAACTCGGCGAAGGCTTCGCCCTGTTCCACCCGCACCGGCCGCAGCACCTGGATCACCGGCGCGGCGGCGTTCTGCTCCAGCGTGCCGGCGCAGCCGATCAGAAAGCTGAACGGTTCGGCGGAGCCGTCCAGGATCGGCACTTCCGGGCCATCGAGTTCGACCACCGCATTGCTGATGCCGGCGCCGACCAGCGCCGCCATCAGATGCTCCACCGTGCCGGTGCGGGTTTCCGGCCGCTCCGGCAGCGCCAGCACGGTGCAGAGATTGGTATCGACGACATGATCGAAGCGGGCCGGGATGTCGACCGGGCCGCCGGCGATATCGGTGCGGCGGAACACGATGCCGGTATCGGCGGCGGCGGGCAGCAGCCGCAGCGAGACCTTGCGGCCGCTATGCAATCCGGTGCCGACGCAGTCGATCGGCTGCTTCAGCGTGTGCTGGGCGGTGGGCTGGGTCTGTAGGGTAAAGCCGTGGGCCAGGCCGTCCATCACTTGGTCGCTCCGAGTTTTCGCCGGGAGATCCGGCAGCCGACGCGGCCAAGTCGGGCGGCCGGGTCCGGGTGGAAACTAGGCGGCTCCCACCCGGATGGCCAGTCAAGCTTTATTTCTGAGTATTTCAGTATAACCTATTGACGATCAACGAATTTTTGCGTCGCATTAGAACCGCTCGGATGCGACGTCTGGCGACGCAGGAAGGTCGGGATATCGAGCTCGCGCTCACCGTTGGACGGCGCCTGCGGCTCCACCGCCGGCTGCTCCTGCTGATAGTCCTGCACCGGCTGCGGCGCCGCCGCGGCGGACGGTGCAGCCGGCGCCGGCGCCGCTTCCGAACCGACAGCCGGCGCCCCGCGGAACACCCCGGTGACGATGCCGAACAGCGACGAACGGCGCGGTGCGGCCTGCACCGGCGGGTCGGCGAACAATCCGCCGGCCGGGCGGGCCGGGCCGCGGCCCCGATTGGCGCCGCCCACCGGCTGCCGCAGCCGATTCCGGTGATCGACGACACCCCGCTGCCGCGCCGGCCGATCCCCGAGCATCTGCGCCAG
>DATJEA010000139.1:0-3613 GCA_035497095.1 Acetobacteraceae bacterium
ATCCGCCGCTTCGCACGTGCTCTCGACAACCTGCCCTTAATGGATAAAGTTTTTTTGCTTCTTTGTTTTCAAACAAAGAAGACCTTCCTTTTTCCGGAGCGCCGCCATGAACCCCGCCGCCCTGCCTTTCGACGCCGACGCCATGCTGGCCGGCCTGCGCCCCTGGGTGGAGTGCGAAAGCCCCACCTATGATGCCGCCGCGGTCAACCGGATGATGGATCTGGCCAGCCGCGACCTGGTGCTGGCCGGAGCGCGGATCGAGCGGATTCCCGGCCGCATGGGGCTGGGCGACTGCGTGCGCGCCAGCTTTCCGCACCCTTCGACCGAGCCGGGTATCCTGGTGATGGGGCATCTGGACACGGTTCACCCGGTCGGCACGCTGCACAAGCTGGCGTGGCGGCGGGACGGCGCGCGCTGCTATGGCCCGGCGATCTGCGACATGAAGGGCGGCAACTATCTCAGTCTGGAGGCGGTGCGCCAGCTTGCCCGTGCCGGCGTCGCCACCAGGTTGCCGGTTACTTTCCTGTTCACCTCGGACGAGGAGATCGGCTCGCCCTCCACCCGCGACGTGATCGAGGCCGAGGCGGCGCGGCATAAATATGTGCTGATCCCGGAGCCTGGGCGGCCGGATGGCGGCGTGGTGACCGGCCGCTACGCCATCGCCCGCTTCGACCTGGAGGCCACCGGCCGGCCGAGCCATGCCGGCGCCAGGCTCGCCGAGGGGCGCAGCGCGATCCGCGAAATGGCCCGCCAGCTTGTTCGCATCGAGGATATGACCACCGACGACTGCACCTTCAGCGTCGGCGTGATCCATGGCGGCCAGTGGGTCAACTGCGTCACCACCACCTGCACCGGCCAGGCGCTGTCGATGGCCAAGAAGCAGGAGGACCTGGATCGCGGGGTGGCGGCGATGCTGGCACTTTCGGCGACCAGCAATGACGTGCAATTCAAGGTTACCCGCGGCGTCACCCGCCCGGTCTGGGAACCGGACGCCAAAGGGATGGCGCTGTGGAGCCATGCCGAGGCGATCGCCAGGTCGCTCGGTTTCGCCATTCCGCACCAGAGCTCAGGCGGCGGCTCGGACGGCAATTTCACCGGCGCCATGGGCATCGCCACGCTGGACGGCCTGGGCGTGCAGGGCGGCGGGGCGCACACGCTGGAGGAACATATCGAGGTGGAGAGCCTGGTGCGGCGCGGCCGGCTGATGGCGGGGCTGCTGGCCACACTTGCGTGACGGCACGCCGGCCCGCGCCGCTGCGCTGGCTGTGGCGGGCGGTGCGCGCCCGGCCGCATCTCGGCCTCGGGGTGGTTGCCGGCGTGGCGGCGTTGGTGTTGCTGCCGGCCACGGTCGCGCCGTTGACCGCGACGATCCTGTCGTGGGATTTCGGCTGCCTGGTGTTCCTGCTGGTCTCGGCGGTGGCGTTCAGCCGGGAGCATGGCGGACGCATGGCGGCCGACGCCGAGCGCCAGCAGGAGGGGGAGTGGACGATATTCTGGCTGACGGTGGGCGCCGTCGCCGCCAGCTTCGCGGTCATCATCGAGGAATTTTCGGCCATCAAGCACGTGCATGGCGGGCCGCCGGCGCTGCGCGTGGCGCTGCTGGTGGTAACGCTGCTGCTGTCCTGGCTGATGACCCATACCGCCTTCGCACTGCGCTACGCCCATGAATACTACGCGGTCTCCGGCCGCGATGGCGAGGTGGATGGCGGGCTGGAATTTCCCGGCGAGAAGACCCCGGATTACTGGGATTTCCTTTATTTTGCGCTGGTTCTCGGGATGACCTTCCAGGTGTCGGACGTGCAGATCACCGCGCGCAAGCTGCGCCGGCTGGCGACCGTGCACGGGTTGCTGGCGTTTCTGTTCAACACGGTGATCCTGGCGCTCTCGGTCAATATCGGCGCCAGCTTTCTGTAGCGGCCGCGCCGGGGCCGGTCTGCCCGCCCGGCGCCGCGGCAGCAGCGAGCTTGCCCTGGCGGCACACATCGGTACACTCTCCGAATGTCGTGAGGAGGCGCTATGGCCGGTTCCCTTGTCGTGGTGTTGTCCGGCGGTAGCGGCGGCGGGCGGCTGGCCTTTGGGTTGAGCCGCATGCTGGCGGCGACGGATCTGCTGGTCGCCGCCACGACCGGGGATGATTTCGAGCATCTCGGCCTGTCGATCTGCCCGGCGATCGACGCGGCGTTGTATGCGCTGGCCGGGCTGGATGACCCGGGCGGCGGGCATGGGCGGCGCGACGACAGCCTGGTTTGCATGGACTCCTTGACCAGCCTCGGCGCCGCCGGCTGGTGGCGGCTGGGCGATCGCGACCTGGCGCTGCAGGTGGCGCGCACCGGACGGCTGCGCGCCGGGCAGCGATTATCGGAACTGACCGCCGAGCTTGCCGGCCGCCTTGGCGTCGCCTCGCCGATCGTGCCGATGAGCGACGACCCGGTGCAGACGCGGCTGCGCACCGACGCTGGCTGGATCGGGTTGCAGGATTATACCATTCGCCAGGCGGCACGGCCGGTGGTGCATGAGGTGGTGTTTGCCGGCGCGATGGCTGCGGCGCCACATCCGGCGATCCTGGCCGCGCTGGCCAGCCCCCGGCTGCGCGCCGTGCTGGTGGGGCCGGATAATCCGTTCAGCAGCATCGACCCGATCCTGGCGATCCCCGGCATGCGGGCGGCGATTGCCGGCTGCACCGCGCCGATCGTCGCCATCTCGCCGCTGGCCGGCGACCGCACCGCGCCAGGCCCGATCGCGCGGATGCTGCGCGACCTCGGCATTTCGCCCTCGGCCGCCGGCATCGCCCGCCGCTACGCCCATATGCTCGACGGGTTTCTGCTGGAACACGACGACGCGGCGCAGATCGCCGGCCTGCCGATCCGCGCCTTTGCCGGTGATCTGGCGACCGATACGGCCGAGGCGTGCGAGGCGTTGGCGCGGCTGGCGCTGGAGGTGGCGGATTCGCTGATCGCGTAATGCGTGACCGACATTTCATGCGCGGCTGCTGGCGGCGGCGCGCGGTGGCGCTGGACGCCGGGCGGAACGTGGCCGATGCTGCCGACCAGTGGACTGGACGATGATGATGGAGAGTGGCGCGATGCCTGTGACACGGCGGACTTTATTGACGGCCGCGACGGCAACATTGGCGATGCCCGCCATTGGGCGGGCGCAGGGGACGGGCGCCATCAGGATCGGCGAGATCAACTCGTACACGGCGATCCCGGCCTTCACCCTGCCGTACCGCAATGGCTGGCAACTGGCGGTGGACCAGGTGAATGCCGCCGGCGGCGTGCTGGGGCGCCAGATCGAGGTGATCAGCCGCGATGACGCCGGCAAGCCGCAGGACGCGATCCGGCTGGCCGGGGAATTGCTGAACGAGCACAAGGTGGACCTGCTGTCCGGCGGCTTCTTGTCCAACGTCGGGCTGGCGATCAGCGATTATGCCAAGCAGAACAAGAAGCTGTTCGTGGCCGGCGAGCCGCTGAGCGACGCGCTGGTGTGGGCGGACGGCAATCGCTACTGCTATCGGCTGCGGCCCTCCACCTACATGCAGGCGGCGATGCTGGTGGAGGAAGCCGCCAAGCTGCCGGGCAACAAATGGGTTACGGTGGCGCCGAACTACGAGTAC
>DATJEA010000140.1:0-4565 GCA_035497095.1 Acetobacteraceae bacterium
ATCGCCCGCCGGGTGTACGCACATTTCCACCCAGGGGCGGCGCTGGAGGGAGCGTAGGCAAGGCTGGGGCGCTGCCCCAGACCCCGCCAGGGGCCGAGCCCCTGGACCTCAGCTTTGGTTGCCTTCGGCAGAGGGGGGTGAGGTGCTGGTTGCAACATCCCCTCGCCCCCCTCTGCCGAAGGCAACAAGTCGGGGGTTCCAAGGGCTTTGCCCTTGGCGGGGTTCGGGGCAGCGCCCCGGCTTGCTTGCCTACGCTCCCTCCAGCGCCGCCCCTGGGTGGAAATGTGCGTACACCCGGCGGGCGATTTCGCCGGAGACGCCGGGGGCGGCTTCCAAATCGTGCAGTCCGGCCTGGCGCACGCCGCGCACCGAGCCGAAATGGTTCAGCAGGGCGCGTTTGCGGCCGGGGCCGATGCCGGCGATTTCGTCCAGTTCGCTGGTCACCAGGGTTTTCGAGCGGCCGGCGCGGTGGGTGGTGATGGCGAAGCGGTGGGCCTCGTCGCGCAGGCGCTGCAGGAAGTACAGCACCGGGTCGCGCGGCGGCAACTGGAACGGTTCGCGGCCGTTGATATGGAACCATTCCCGCCCGGCGTCGCGGTCCACGCCCTTGGCGATGCCGACCAGCGGTATGTCGGTCACGCCGAGTTCCTCCAGCACTGCCGTCACGGCTGAGAGTTGGCCCTGGCCGCCGTCGATCAGCACCAGGTCGGGCCAGTCGGTTTCGGTGCCGGCGGCCTGCTCCTTCAGCGCCCGGCCGAAGCGGCGGGTCAGCACCTCGCGCATCATCGCGAAGTCGTCGCCGGGGGTGATCGGGCCGCGAATGGCGAATTTGCGATAGGCGGATTTGCGGAACCCTTCGGCGCCGGCGACGATCATCACGCCATAGGCATTGGCGCCCATGATGTGGCTGTTGTCATAGACCTCGATGCGCTCCGGGGGTGCGGCCAGGTTGAACAGTGCTGCGGTGGCTTCCAGCAGCTTGGCCTGGCCGGCGCTTTCCGCCAGCTTGCGCTCCAGCGCCTCGCGGGCGTTGAGTTCGGCATGCGCCACCACGGCGTGCTTCTCGCCGCGCCGTGGCACCGCGATCTCGACCTTTTTGCCGGCGCCGAAGGTGTTGGCCTTCAGGGTCAGCGCCTCGGCGATCAGCGCCTGCTCGGGCAGATCGTGGTTCAGCAGCACCAGGGGCGGTGGCGGCTTGTCGTCGTAGAACTGCGCCAGGAACGCCGCCAGCACCTCCGGCGCCTCCTCGGCGGCCTTCAGATGGGTGGGGAAATAGGCGCGGTTGCCGTTGTTGCGCCCGCCGCGAATGAAGAACACCTGCACACAGCTTTGCCCTGCGATCTGCCAGACCGCGACCACATCGGCGTCGGTCAGGCTGGCCGGGTTGATGATGTCGGTGCCCTGCACCGAGGTCAGCGCCCGGATGCGGTCGCGGATCGCCGCCGCGCGCTCGAACTCCAGCGCCGCGGCGGCCTCCTCCATCTCGGCGGCCAGGTCATGCTGCACCCGGCTGGCCTTGCCCTCCAGGAACGCCTTGGCCTGCGCCACCAGCCCGCCGTAATCCGCCTCCGAGATATAGCCGACGCAGGGCGCCGAGCAGCGGCCGATCTGGTACAGCAGGCAGGGCCGGGTGCGGTGGGCGAACACCGTGTCGGTGCAGGAGCGCAGCAGGAACACGCGCTGCATCGCGGTCACCGTCTGGTTCACCGACCAGGCCGAGGCGAACGGGCCGTAATAGCTGCCCTTGCGCAGCCTGGCGCCGCGATGCTTGGCGATCTGCGGGTAGGGGTGGTCCTCGGTCAGCATCAGCCACGGGTAGGATTTGTCGTCCCGCAGCACGATGTTGAAGCGCGGCTTCAGCCGCTTGATGAGGTTGGCCTCGAGCAGCAGCGCCTCGGCCTCGGTATGGGTGGTGATCACCTCCATGGCGACGGTTTCCGACACCATCCGCCGCAGCCGCTCGGGCAGCCGGCCGATCTGCGTGTACGACACCACCCGCTTCTTCAGCGAGCGCGCCTTGCCGACGTACAGCGCGTCGCCCTTGGCATCCAGCATGCGGTAGACGCCGGGCGACAGCGGCATGGTTTGCAGCGCCGTCTCGATCACGCCGACCCCTTTCGGGACCGGCGGCGGCAGCGAATCTTCGGTCACGTCGTTCATCCCGTTAGATTTAGGCGCCTGCCTGCCCGATGCTCAAGCCGGGCCGGATTCCATCCACCAAATCTGTGGATAACTATGTGGGAAACATCTGCGGGAACGGCGTAATGCGGCGGAATCGCTGGCCTCCAACAGATTGCCCAAAATTCCGGCATTCCATATAACCCGTTGAATTTACACAATACAAATATTACGAGGCCGTTAACCGCTTAAAGACCCACGCCATGTGCCTGTAACTAAAGGCGCTCAGTCGGGTTGGTGGACAATTCAGCGCCGGCGCCGCTCCACTTCCACGCCGGCACTCTCCGCATCGGGCAGGATGTCAAGCTTTTCCACCCGTATTCTGGCCGTCGCGACGCGCTGATCAACCAGGCAGGCTTCGGCGATCCGTTCCGCCAGCGTTTCCACCAGGCGGACATGCCCGCTGGCCACGATCCGGCGCACCGACTCGGCCAACGCGCCGTAGTCGACGACGCGGGACAGCTCGTCCGGCCCGACCGACCCCGAGGCATCTTCCACCCCCAGATCGATATTCACCCGGATGCGCTGCGGCGCCTCGTGCTCGCGCTGGTAGACCCCGATGCTGGCGACCAGCACCATGTTATGCACGAACATATGCCGCAGGCCCAGGGCGGCGCTGGCGATGGCAGGGGGTGGCATCGCGCTATTCCTCCGGGCTCGGTCCGCCGGCGGCGTTCCACTGCATGTGCTGGCCGCCGTCCAGCGCCAGCATCTGGCCGGTGACCGAGGGCAGCGCCAGCAGCGCCAGGATCGCCCGCGCCACCTCGCCCGGGCTGGTCGGCCGCGCCAACGGAACCGAGGCCGCCTGGCGGTCGAACTGCGCCTGGGTCTGGCGCGGGCTGGGCAGCGCCGGGCCGGGCCCGATGCCGTTCACCCGGATGCGCGGCGCCAGCGCCAGCGCCATGGTCTGGGTCAGCGCCCACAGCCCGGCCTTGGAGACGGTGTAGGAGACGAAATGCGGGGTCAGCGACCAGACCCGCTCATCCAGCATGTTCAGCACCATGCCCTCGGCCGCGGCCGGCAGGGCGCGGGCGAATGCCTGGATCAGCACGAAGGGGGCGCGCAGATTGGCTTCGATATGCCGGTCCCAACTGTCGCGGCTGGCGTCGTCCCACTCGTCGCGCTCGAACCGGCTGGCGTTGTTCACCAGCACGCCGAGCGGGCCGAGCGCCGCCTGCGCCTGCGCCACCAGCCCCGAGACCGCGGTTTCATCGCCGAGATCGGCCTGCACCACGCAGGCGGCGACGCCCAGCGCGCGGATCTCGGCGGCGGTCGCCTCGGCGGCGTCGCGGCTGGCGTGGCAGTGCACCGCCACCGCGAAGCCGGCCTCGCCGAGCGCCAGCGCGGTTGCCCGGCCGAGGCGCTTGGCGCCGCCGGTCACCAATGCGGCGCGGGGGATGGTGGCGGAAATCGTCAACGGTGGGGATGGCTTTCGGTTTCATGAACAATACCAGCGGTCCCCGATTAGGCAAACCCGCCGCGCCGCGCCGCCACCGGGCAGAATCTGCCGCCCTTTTAACCCGCCGGTAAGGCCGCACCGCCACTCTGCGCCCTGGGCAGGATGCCCAGCCGCAGGGATGCATCGCCGATGGCCGCAGCACGATGACCGCCATGCCGAACCGAGCCGCCGCATGAACGCGGTGCTGGAAGGACTGAAGGCCCTCGGCCCGGCGCGGCTGGTGGCGATGGCGGCGGTGGCGGCCGGCATGCTGCTGCTGCTCGGCCTGCTGGCGCTGCGCGGCGACGGCGGCCGCATGGCGCTGCTCTACGCCGATCTCGACGCCCGCGAGGCCGGCCAGATCGTCGCCCGGCTGGAGAGCGAGCACGTCGCCAACCAGGTCACCGCCGGCGGCACCGCGATCATGGTGCCGGCCGACCAGGTGCCGCGCCTCAGGGTGCTGCTGGCGCGCGACGGGCTGCCCTCCGGCGGCTCGATCGGCTACGAGCTGCTCGACAAATCCAGCGGCCTCGGCGCCAGCGAGTTCCAGCAGCGGATGATGGAAACCCGCGCGCTGGAGGGCGAACTGGTGCGCAGCATCCGCGCCATCAGCGGCGTGCGCGCCGCCCGCGTGCATCTGGTGCTGCCGCGCCGCGAGCCGTTCGCGCGTGACCGCCAGGACGCCCAGGCCTCGGTGCTGGTCGCCACCGCCGGCACGCTGGACCGCGAGAGCGTGCAGGCGATCCTCAATCTGGTCGCCGGCGCGGTGCCCGGCCTGCACCCCAAGGGCATCTCGGTGATCGACAGCAAGGGCAACGTGCTGGCCCGCGCCGGCGCGCCCGCCAGCCCGGCCGCCGCGGCGCAGACCGCCGAGGAGCTGCGCCGCGCCACCGAGCAGCGCCTGTCGCGCGCGGTGGAGGAGATGCTGGAGCACAGCCTGGGCGCCGGC
>DATJEA010000141.1:0-2047 GCA_035497095.1 Acetobacteraceae bacterium
GCCAGCACCTGCGGCACGGCGTAGACGCTGAGCCCCGCCACCACGCCGTACTGCCACTGCGACAGGCCGAGCAGGCCGAACGCCACCGGCAGGACGAGCACCACGAGCACCCCCAGCGCCGCGGTGAAGGCGATGGCGGCGGCGACGTCCTCCGCCGGCGCGTCGATCACCGGGGCCGTCGCCATGATGGCCGAGTTGCCGCAGATCGAGTTGCCGCACGCCACCAGCACCGCCATCCGGTGCGGCAGCCCCAGCCCCCGCCCCATGGTGTAGCTGAGCGAAATCGCCACCACGACGATCCCGGCAATCCCCAGCACCAGCAGCGGCCCCGCCTCCATCAGCATATGCGCGCTGATCGAGGCGCCGAGCAGAAACACCGCGATCTCCAGCAAGGTCTTGGCGCTGAACTTGATCCCCGCCGCCCAGGCCGCACCTGGCGACCAGAACGTGCGCACCACCGTGCCGACCAGAATCGCCAGCACCAGCGCCTCGATCCAGGTGGCGCCGAACAGCTTCGCCTCGCCCCATTCCAGCACGATCGAAACCCCGGTCACCGCCAGGCACACCCCCACCCCCGGCAGCACCCGCCCGAGGAAGCGGCCAACGCGCCGCAACCCCGGATCCGGCATGGCATGGGAGAAAAAGGAAGTCGCTTGTTCAGACATCACCGGCCTCGTCGGAAAACCTGCAACACGCAGGCGGGAGGCCGGTGATCTAGGCCGCCGGTCCGGCGCGATCCAACAGCGATCGGCGATATAACCAATCGTTTCCGGCGATCAATGCCGCGCGGACGCCGCGATCACCGCACCGGTTTGCCCCGCGGGCGTCGCCCTGACATTCTCCCGACACCACCAACCCGCAACAGAGGATCAGCCCGATGTCGGATGAAACCGTGATGCGTAGCCTGTTCGATCGCTGGCAGCGCGTCTGGGTCGATGGCGAATTCGACCTGGTGCCGGCCTGCGTCTGCGAGACCTATATCCGGCACGACCACGGCGGAGACCGCGCTGTCCCGCGCGAGACATATGCCGCCGAACTCGCCCGGCTGCGGGAGGATCGGCCGGGTATCCGGGTGATCGTCTACGACCACACGTTCCAGGGCAACCGCGCCTGGTTCCGCTTCGCGTTTGAATGGTCCGACCGCATCTCCGGCGAACCGCGCCGGCAGGCCGGCATGCAATCCTACCGCACCGAGGGCGGCAAACTGGCGGAAACCTGGATCTCGCTGATGCCGCCGGATTCCGCCTGGACCGACCAGGCGGCGCAGCAGACCTGGACCAGCCCGCCGCCGATCACCTAGCCGCGCCGGCTCGGGCCTCGCATCCGCCGCGCCCGCCCCGCCGTCTTGCCCTGCGCCCCGGCCCGCGCGGCACATAGTCAGCCGCGCCGTCCCACCCAGTCCGTCACCCGCGCATACACCGGCCGCAGCAGGAACGGGCTGAGGAACAGCGGAAACTGGCACAGCGCGAAAAACAGCCCCACCCGCGGGTCCGCCGCCGCCGGCAGCACCGCCAGATACAGCGCCATGTTGCGATTGCCGCTCATCAGCCCGGACGCCCCGGCGGTCCCCCAGCCCAGCGGCCAGAACGCCAGCGTGGTCACCAGATTGAGCCCGAACGCCGCCAGAAACGCCGCCGCCGCCGCCGAGGCCACCCAGACCGGATCGGCCAGCATCCGCGCCGCCAGCCCCTGCATCACGCCAAATCCGTACAGCACCACCAGCCACACCACGGCGCCGTCCACCGCCGGCCCATACGGCGCCAGCCGCGCCTGCCCCGCTGCCCTGCGGATCAGCAGCGAGGCGGCAATCGGCACCCCCACCGCCAGCAGCAGCCGCAGCATGAACGCCGGCACCGACAGCGCGAGATCGACCCCCATCAGCAGATGCGCCATCGGCGGCGCCGAGAGCGGCACCAGCACCGTGGTCGCCAAGGTCGCCAGCAAGGTCAATTCCGGGTCCAGCCCCACCAGCCGCGCGAACGCCGGCCCCGAGGTCGCCGCGCAGCCGGTGGCAAAAATCACCACCCCCGCCGCAATCCCGGCATCC
>DATJEA010000142.1:0-3428 GCA_035497095.1 Acetobacteraceae bacterium
TGGATCGGCCGGCAGGAAACGCTGCACGATACCGCCACGCTGTTCCCGGTCGCCGCCCTGGCCGCCACGCTCGACCGCGACGACCCACCGCCCGCCGCCGGCGATGCGCTGCCGCCGCTCTGGCACTGGCTGTATTTCCTGCCGACCGCCCGCCAGTCCCAGCTTGGCCCGGACGGCCACCCGAAGCGCGGCGGCTTCCTGCCGCCGGTGGACCTGCCGCGCCGGATGTGGGCCGGCGGCCGGTTCGGCTTCCAGCAACCGCTGCGGCTCGGCGAGCCGATCACCCGCGTCTCGACCATCAAGGACGTCGCGATGAAGCAGGGCCGCACCGGACCGCTGATCTTCGTGGTGGTGCGCCACGAGGTATCCGGCCCCGGCGGCCTGGCGCTGACCGAGGAGCACGACATCGTCTACCGCGAGGCGGCCGCCCCCGGCGAAGCCGCCCCCGCGCCGCCGCAGGCGCCGCCCAGCGCCGCCTGGCGCCGCGATATCGACGCCGATGACGTGCTGCTGTTCCGCTATTCGGCGCTCACCTTCAACGGCCACCGCATCCATTACGACCGCCGCTACGTGACCACCGAGGAAGGCTATCCCGGCCTCATCGTGCACGGCCCGCTGCTGGCGACCCTGCTGCTGGACCTGCTGCGGCGCAACCACGCCGGGCAACTGAAATCGTTCAAATTCCGTGCCTTGGCGCCGACCTTTGACACGATCCCGTTCGCCGTCTGCGGCCAGCCGGGGGCTGACGGCACGGTGGCGCTATGGGCACAGCACCAAACCGGCGCGCTGGCGATGCAGGCCGAGGCGGTGGTCGGCTGATCCTATGCCGCCGGCGCCGCGGCGGCCTTGCCGCGGATCAGCGCCAGCCGCGCCTCCAGCGCCGCGATGGTGAACGGCTTGCGCAGGATGTTCTGCGGCCGCAGCGGATCGTCGGGCGCCAGTTCGGCATGGCCGGTGACCAGCAGCGCATGCATCCGCGGTTGCAGCGCCTGCGCCATCAGGATCAGCGCCATGCCATTGGTGCCGGGCATCACGTAGTCCGACAGCAGCACGTCGAAGCTGCCGCCGGTATCGGCCAGGTCCTTTTCCAGGATCGCCAGCGCCTGGGTGGCGTCGCCGGCCAGCACCGGGTGATGGCCGCGCTCGGCCAGAATCTCGCCGGTCATCCGGCGCACCGCGTCGTCATCGTCGGCGACCAGGATGCGCAGGCCGGCCGGCGGGGCGGCGCGATGGCCGGCTTCCGCCGCCTGCGTCGCACGCGGCAGCAGCAAAGTGACGGTGGTGCCGGATGCCGGCTCGCTGTCGATGCGCACGTCGCCGCCGGATTGCAGCGCCACGCCATGCACCTGCGACAGCCCGAGGCCGGAGGCGCTGCCGGCCGGCTTGGTGGTGAAGAACGGCTCGAACACCCGCGCCAGCAGTTCCGGCGCGATGCCGGTGCCGGTATCCTTCACCCGCACCGCGACATAGGCGCCGGGCGCCAGGTTGGGCCCGGCCGGCAGGTCGTCGGGCAGCAGCAGGTTGGCGGTGGCCAGGGTCAGCGTGCCGCCGCCGGGCATCGCGTCGCGGGCGTTGAACACCAGGTTGAGCAGCGCCGCCTCCACCTGGCCGGGGTCGATGAAGGCCGGCCACAGGCCCGGCGCCAGCTCGGTGCGGATGGCGATGTCGCCGCCCAGCGTGCCGGCCACCAGCCCCGGCAGTTCGGCCACCAGCCGGTTGAGGTCGGTCGCCGCCGGCAGCAGCCGCTGGCGCCGGGCGAACGCCAGCAGCCGGCCGGTCAGCATCGCGCCACGCTGGGCGGAGTCCTGCGCGGTGCGCAGCGGGGTGGCGATGTCGGGCTGCCCCGGCTTGCTCAGCAGCGGGCCGAGCCGGCGCCGCAGCACCTCCAGCGCCACCGTAACGCTGCCCAGCAGATTGTTGAAATCATGCGCGATCCCGCCGGCCAACTGGCCGACCGCCTGCAACTTCTGCGCCTCGCGCAATTCGCTGTTGGCCTTCTCGCGCTCGACGCTTTGCAGTTGCAACTGGTTGCGGCTGGCCACCAGATCGCGGGTGCGGGCGGCGACCCTGGCTTCCAGCGTGGCGTTCAGTTGCTGCAACTCGGCGCGCTGGCGGGCGAGCAACTCGGTCATGCTGGCCAGGGCTGCGACCGGGCGGCGATCCAGCCGGGCGTTGAAGCGCACCAGCAGCCAGATATTGGCCAGCGTGGCGAGCAGCAGCAGCGCCGCCAGCGGCCCGCCGAGCCGGTCCCAGACGGCAAACCCGGCCAGCGCCGCCGGCGGAAGCTGAGCGGCGGTGACCACCAACCCGCCGCCGGCAACCGGCACCACGGCGGTAATCCGCCGCTGCCCGTCCAGCCCGGCGGCCAATGCCGGCCGGCCGTCGCTGCCGGCGGCCAGCATCGCCGGCGGCAGGGTCAGGCCGATGAAGGCGGAGTCGTCGGGCAGCCGGACCAGCGCGGTGCCGGCGGCGTCGGCCAGGGTCAGCACCGCCCCGTCTCCGCCATGCGCCTGGGCGCGCAGCCGGTTGGCCAGCCAGTCCAGGCTGAGCCGGAGCACCAGCGCGCCGGTCCCGTCCCTGCCGTCGAACGGCAGCACCAGCGGCAGCGTCGGGCCCAGCGTCGCGGTGGCGGGGGTGAAGCGGCCGAGGCTGATATGGCCCGGCCCGCTCGCCGCCGCTCCATTCGCCACCGCAGGCGCGGCAAGCGCGGCCGGCAGCGGGCGGCTGCCAGGGGTGCCGCAGCGCGGCTGGCCGGTGGCGTCGACCACGGTGATCGCCTGATAGGCCGGCAGGTCGCGCAGCAGGTCGCGCAACTGGAGATCGCAGCCGGCGGCGGCATCGCGGATATCCGGCAGGCGCAGGATCGCCCGCCCGAGCTGCTCGCCGGATTGCAGCAGGTCGGAGATTTCGGCGCCGAGCAGCGAGGCGTGCAGCCGCAGCCGGGCCTGCATTTGCGCCTCCCGATCGGCCAGCAGATCGGCGCGCAGCCACAGCAGCACCAGCACCACGGGCACCGCCGCGGCAGCAACCAGCAGCACATGGCGGAGCAACACGGCGGGCGTCTTGCGAGTCACGTCGTCCCGGCGCCTCCGGCAGTTGCGCCCGCACAAGGCGGGCGATGCCGGCAGGCTGCTATCAATAACCTGGGAAAATCAAGTGCCGCCTGGGGTCAATCGCGCGCAAACATTCGTGTGCTGCGGCGCCAAACCGCGCGATGAGATGGCGGGCGGCGTCGCGCCAAATCGCGCGATGGGTTGGCGGGCGGCATCGCGCCAAATAATATGGCTATTACCGCCTTATCTGCTGATCGGAGCTGCGCCGCGTCCGAACTGTCATCAACATGCAGGTATCGGCAAGCAAGCGGCGCTTTTTTGAAAAAAAGCGCGCAAAAAACTCCATCCGCCTTGCAACATCGGGCGGGCGGAGAG
>DATJEA010000143.1:0-3623 GCA_035497095.1 Acetobacteraceae bacterium
TCCTTCAGCGCCGATGGCGGCATCTCGCCGAGGCCCTTGAAGCGGCTGACTTCGACTTTCTGCGACGGCTTGAACTGCTTCAGCTTGCGTTCGCGGTCGGCGTCGTCCATCGCGTAGACCGATCTGGCGCCCTGGGTCAGCCGGTACAGCGGCGGTTGCGCCAGGTAGATATGGCCCTGGCGGATCAATTCCGGCAATTCGCGGTAGAAGAACGTCATCAGCAGGCTGGCGATATGGGCGCCGTCGACGTCGGCATCGGTCATGATGATGATGCGGCCGTAGCGCAGCCGGGAGCGGTCGAACCGCTCGCCGGCGCCGCAGCCGAGCGCCTCCAGCAGATCCTTCAGCTCCTGGTTCTGCCGCAGTTTCTCGGTCGACGCGCTGGCGACGTTGAGGATTTTGCCACGCAGCGGCAGCACCGCCTGGGTGGCGCGGTCGCGCGCCTGCTTGGCCGAGCCGCCGGCGCTGTCGCCCTCGACCAGGAAGAGTTCGGTGCGCGCGGCATCTTCCACCGAGCAGTCGGCCAGCTTGCCGGGCAGGCGCAGGCGGCGGGTGGCGGATTTGCGCGGGGTGTCCTTCAGTTCCTTGCGGCGCAGGCGCTCCTCGGTGCGCTCGATCACGAAGGCCAGCAGGTTGTCCGCCGTGGTCGGGTCGCCGGCGAGGAAATGGTCGAAGCGGTCGCGCAGCGCGGTTTCCACCAGCCTTGTGGCCTCCGGGCTGGTGAGCTTCTCCTTGGTCTGGCCCTGGAATTGCGGCTCGCGGATGAAGGCGGAGAGCCGCGCCGCCAGGCCGCCCAGCACGTCCTCGGCGGTGACCGCGGCGGCGCGGCGGTTGCCGCGCTGCTCGCCCCAGGCGCGCAGGCCGCGCAGCAGCGCGTTGCGGAAGCCGGTTTCGTGGGTGCCGCCCTGGGTGGTGGGCACGGTGTTGCAGAACGAGGCGAGATCGGCCTCGCCCGCCTCCTGCCAGGCGATCGCCCATTCCAGCTTGCCGGTGCGGCGGCCATTGGGGCCGGTCGGCAAATCGGCCTCGCCGGCCCAGATCGGCGCCACGGTGGCGGCGCCGGCGAGGTCGGCCTCCAGGCTGTCGCGCAACCCGCCGGGGAAATGCAGCACCGCCTCGGGCGGGGTGTCGTCCTTGGCGGATTTCAACAGCGCCGGGTCGCACGACCAGCGGATCTGCACGCCGCGAAACAGATAGGCCTTGGAGCGGCAGAAGCGGTACAGCCGCGAGGGCGAGAAGGCGAGATCGTTGAAGATCAGCGGGTCGGGATGAAAGCGGATCATGGTGCCGCGGCGGTTCTGCACCGGGCCGGCGTTTTCCAGCGTGCCGGTGGGCTTGCCGCGGGCATAGCTCTGCCGCCACAGCACGCGGTCGCGGGCGACCTCCACCTGCATCAGGTCGGACAGCGCGTTGACCACCGAGCTGCCGACGCCATGCAGGCCGCCCGAGGTGTCGTAGGCGTCGCCGCCGAACTTGCCACCGGAATGCAGCGTGGTGAAGATCACCTCCAGCGCGCTGAGATGCTTGAATTTCGGATGCGGGTCCACCGGGATGCCGCGGCCGTTGTCGCGCACCGCCAGCACGTTGCCGGCCTCCAGCACGACCTCGATGAAGCTGGCATGGCCGGCCACCGCCTCGTCCATCGCGTTGTCGATGATCTCGGCGGCCAGGTGGTGCAGCGCGGTCTCGTCGGTGCCGCCGATATACATGCCGGGCCGGCGGCGCACCGGCTCCAGCCCCTCAAGGACTTCGATGTCCTTGGCGGAATAATCCGAGCTGTCGCCCGCCTTTGCGGAAGCACCCGCGGTGCCGCCCGTCTTTACGAAAGAACCCGCGTTGCCGCGGGGCGATTTGCCCTGGCCGAAGAGATCGTTCATGCTGTGTTCCCGGTATCGGCGGGCACTCTAGCGAGACCGCCCGTGGCCCGGCAAGGGTTACCGGGCCAGCGACACCAGGCCAGCGACACCAAGCGGGGGCGATCAGGCCGCGTTATGCGCCTCGATCATCCACAGCCACTTGTCGAGGCCGCGCGAGACCTCGGTGAACACGTCGGCGGTGGCGGCGTCCCCGGCCTCGTCCACCTCGTCGATGTTCTTGCGCACCGCGTTGCCGACCGCGGCGGTGCGCTCGGCCAGCGCCTTGAGGTGGTCGGACACCGCGTGGATATTGGTCGGATAGGCGGTGAGCGTGCTGGCCTTGGCGGTGGTCTGCACCGTGCCCAGGGCGACGCCGCCGAGTGCGGTGGCGCGCTCGGCCATGGTGTCGACATAGAGGTCGAGATCGGCGCGCAGCACGTCGAGCATCTTGTGCACGGCGATGAACTGCGGGCCGCGCACGTTCCAATGCGCCTGCTTGGTCGCCAATGCGAGGTCGATGGTATCGGCGACGCGGGCGTTCAACAGGCCGACCGAGCTGGTGCGGATGTTGGAAGCCAGATCGTTGGACGTCTTCATGAATCCATTTCCTTCTGCAGTTGCTGAATGGATATGGGGGCGAAGGCGACGATTTACGACCGCTCCGGCGGCACCAGCCGGTGTGGCGGGATCGCCACATAACGGCTGATCGGCAGCTTCCGGCCCTCGTGCAAGGCCAATGCGCGGCCCAGGATGGCGCGGTCGGCGCCGCTCAGGCGGGTTCGCTCGCGCAGATGGTCGGTCCAGTTCTCGACGCTCCACACCTCCAGCCAGCCATCGGGATGCGAGATGTCCTCGTACAGGTGCCAGCCCAGCGCGCCGGCCCGGCTGCGCACCTCGCGCACCTCGCCCATCACCGCGAGGAAGTCGGCCTGGTTGTTCGGCGCGACGATATAGCTCTGGCTTTCCAGCACCTGGTGGCGGGCCTGTTGCAGCACCGGCAGCAATTCCGGCGCCACCTCCTCGGGCGGCGGCGGCTCGGCGCCCTGGCCGGTGGACAGGATGCGCTCCTGGTCCAGGTTGCTCAGCCGCGCGACGACCGCCATCGCGAGGCCGGTGCCGGCGGCGGCGAGCAGCGCCGGGGTGAGGCCGGCGACGGTGCCGAGCCAGCCCCAGAAGAAGGTGCCGAGCACCAGCGCGCCGTTGAACGCCAGTTGGAAGATCGCCAGCGCCCGCGAACGCACCCAGCCCGGCGACGCCAGTTGCGCCACCCCCTGGGTGACCGCCGAGGCCGCCACCCAGCCGATGCCGAACAGCAGCATGCCGACCGCGGCCGGCAGCCAGTGGCGCGACATCGCCAGGATCGCCATGCCGCAGAACGACAGCAGGCTGGAGACGAACACCGTGTTGCCGCGCGACAGATAGGCGCGGATCTGCGGCAGCAGGATGCCGGCGGTCACGCCCCCGGTGCCCATCAGCCCGAGCATCAGGCCATAGGTGCCGGCGCCGAGCTGCAATTGCTGGCGCACGATCAGCGGCAGCATCGCCCACGGCGCCGAGGCGGCGAAGTAGAACGCGGCGGAGCGGATCATCGCCGCCTGCATCGCCGGCGTGTGGCGCACGAAGCGCATGCCGGCGCGCATCGCCGCCAGCACGTGCTCGCGCGGCAGCGGCGGCGTGCGGCGGCGGCGGTGCCACGACAGCAGCGCCCCGATCACCGCCAGATACGAGGCGGCGTTGAGCGCGAAGGTCAGCGCCGGGCCGCCGGCC
>DATJEA010000144.1:0-2309 GCA_035497095.1 Acetobacteraceae bacterium
CTTCCTCTGGCCGGACGGCCCGGCCTGGGGGTGCAGGCTAGCGGCCGGGGGGAACATGGGCAAGGAAGGCAGCAAGGTCTTATTTTTGTTAACAAAAAAAGCAAAACAATATTTCGTTCGTTTTGGAGACTCCAGCCTCTCCGCGGCACCGGTGTTGCAAGGCGAATGAGAGTTTTTTTGGTCCTTTTTTGCAAAAAAGGACTGCTTGCTTGTCGCCGCCCTCGCCGCAGGCGAAACTTTGCCAATGGACGAGACATTGCGCATCGACGGGCTGACGCGGCGGTTTGGCGACAAGCTGGCGGTGGACGCGGTGTCGCTGGAGGTGCCGGCCGGGCAGATGCTGGGGATCATCGGCCGCTCGGGCGCCGGCAAGTCGACATTGCTCAGGATGATCAACCGCTTGCAGCCGCCAAGCGCCGGCAGCATCCGGTTCGGCGCGCTGGATGTGTCGGCGTTGGCGGGGCGGGCGTTGCGCGACTGGCGGACGCGGTGTGCGATGATTTTCCAGCAGTTCAACCTGTCGCCCAGGCTCGATGCGCTGACCAATGTGCTGATGGGGCGGCTCAACCATCGCCCGGTGCTCAGCAGCCTGCTGGGCCGGTTCAGCGCCGCCGAGCGGGCGATGGCGTTGCAGGCGCTGGCGCGGTTCGACCTGGAGGAGGTGGCGCTGCTGCGGGCCGGCAAGATGTCGGGCGGCCAGCAGCAGCGGGTGGCGATCTGCCGGGCGCTGTTGCAGGAGCCGCGCATCCTGCTGGCCGACGAGCCGGTGGCCAGCCTCGACCCGCATAACGCGCAGGTGGTGATGGACGCGCTCCGCCGGATCAACCAGGAGGACGGGCTGACCGTGCTGTGCAACCTGCACGACCTGGAGGTGGCGCGGGCCTATTGCGACCGGATCGTGGCGATGCGCGACGGCCGCGTGGTGTTCGACGGCACGCCGGCGGCGCTGGACGCGGCCGCCGAGCAGGCGGTCTACGCGCAGTAGCGGCGCCGCCGCCGATCAGCGCGGAGCTACGAGGTGAAGCCGGAATTGGCCGGCGGATCGCTGGCCGGGAAACTATCTTCCAGCGTCTCGTCGTAGTCCTGCTCCTCCTGCTTTATTTGCTGCTCGGCGAGCAGCCAGAATTCCTCGCTCTTGCCGTCGACGCTGCCCGCCTCCTGCCACAGCTGATGCGCGCGCCGCTGGATGCGCCGTTGCAGGATCTCTTTCGCCCCACTCATTCAATTTATTCCTTCTGCCGCGCGGAACTGGCGTCTGCCATTGCCTGGCCGAGGTCGCTCGCTTGCAGATGCAGTTTCGCCCGCCGCATTACAAGCCGTGCGCGGCGCCGGCGTCGCCGGTAGCGCGCGATGTCACCCGCGGCCACCGCCAGCCTGGCCCCAGCGCGCCGCCATCCGGTCGAGATTGTCGCGCAGCCGGTACCAGCCGCCAATCGCCGGCAGGAACCAGGGGTTGCCGGAATAGAGCGGGCTGTCGGGGAACTCCGGCGCATCGAAGGCGCAGGCGTAGTTGGCCGCGCCGGCGATCTTCCGCGCGGTCTGGAAGCCGAGATAGGTCATCATCGCCACCCCGCTGCCGTTGCAGCCCATCAGGTAGTGCATGCCGTCCTGCCGCCCCATATGCGGCAGCGCGTCCAGCGTGAAGGCGACGTTGCCGGTCCAGCCGTGGGTGATCTTGACGCCTTTGAGCTGCGGGAAGCGGTCGGTCATGAAGCGATGCAGAATCGGCGCGCTGGTGGAAGGGTCGACCTGGGTGAAGCGGGCCCGGCCGCCGAAGATCATCCGCCTGCCGTCCGGCGACATGCGGTAATAGCACAGCACGCGGCGCGTGTCGGACAGCGTGCGGCCTTTCGGGATCAGCGAGGCGGCGAGGTCGGGCGGCAACTCCTCGGTGGCGATGATGTGGCTGGCGATCGGGATGACGCGGCGCTTGAGCTGCGGCGTGACATCGCCGGTGTAGCCGTTGGTGGCGATCACCACCTCATCGGCCTCGATCTCGCCGCGCCCGGTCCGCACCTGCCAGCCGGCGCCGGCCTGGCTGATGCGGGTGACCGGCGCCTGGGCGCAGACCGGCACGCCCCGGCGGCGGCAGGCATCGAGCAGGCCCTTGTAGTAGAGCGCCGGATGCAGATTGGCGGCGCGCTCCACCACCATGCCGCCGTAATAGTAGTAGCTGCCGATCTCCTCGCGCTGGCGATCGCGCGGCACCATGTAGGCGTCCGAGCGGGCGGCCTGGTTCAGCCGGTCGATCCGCTTGGCCTGGCTGGCGTAGTGCGCCGGGGTCCAGGCGCCGACGAAGCGGCCGGTCT
>DATJEA010000145.1:0-1638 GCA_035497095.1 Acetobacteraceae bacterium
TCCGGGCTGATCTCGTCGGCGAGCACGATGCGCATGTCCTCGTTCTCCCACAGCCGGCCGAACTCCACCTTGAAATCCACCAGCGTGATGCCGACGCCGAGGAACAGCCCGGTCAAAAAATCGTTGATCCGCAAGGTCAGCGCCACGATGTCGTCCATGTCCTGCGGCGCCGCCCAGCCGAAGCAGGTGATGTGCTCCTCGGACACCATGGGATCGTTCAGCGCATCGTTCTTGTAATAATATTCGATGATCGAGCGCGGCAGCCTGGTGCCCTCGGCGATGCCCAGCCGGGTGGAAATGCTGCCGGCGGCGACATTGCGCACCACCACCTCGATCGGCACGATCTCAACCTCGCGGATCAACTGCTCGCGCATGTTGAGCCGGCGGACGAAATGGGTCGGGATGCCGATCTCGGCGAGCCGGAGCATCAGATACTCGCTGATCCGGTTGTTCAGCACCCCCTTGCCGGTGATGGTGCCCTTTTTCTGGCCGTTCAACGCGGTGGCATCGTCCTTGAAGTACTGCACCAGGGTGCCGGGCTCCGGGCCCTCGAACAGGACCTTGGCTTTGCCTTCATAGAGTTGCCGACGGCGGGCCATGACCGGCCTCCCTATATTGCGGTGCAGCGCACCCGGAATCGATGCCCGGCGTATAGCAGCGCCGGCCCGGCAGCGCCACACGCCCCCGGCATGCCTGTGTTCCATACCGATAATCATCCCTGGTCGGTGAGATATGTCACACGCACGCAAGCGAAACGTTGTTACAGTAACCCGCCGCGACACCTACGCCGCGTGCCATTCGGAGGACACGACCATGGCTCGCCGTCCTATCACCGCAATCCACAAGAACGACCCCGGCTGGATCATCGCATTGTGGCTCGCCATCCATGGCGGCGACCCGGCGCCCGAGCATATCGGCCAGGCCGAGGTCAGCAGAGCCGCAACCGCGATCATCCGCGAACTGGCTCAGCACCTCGACGCCGCCCATGCCAAGGCGGTCACCGCCGCGCTGGGGCACTGAGGCGCCGGCCGGGTCAGGCTGCCGGCCCGGCCTCGCCGAACACCCGGGTAAAGATGGAGTCGAGCTGGCGCAGATGCTGGCGCGGCTCCATCGCCGCATCCAGCAGCTCCGGCGCCACCCGCCCGGCGACCTCGGGATCGGCCGCCAGATTGGCGCGGAAATCGCGGGCATCCGGCTGGCCGAGCCGGGTCCAGGTGGCCATCGCGTTGCGCTGCACGATGCGATAGGCGTCCTCGCGCAGGATGCCGGCGCGGGCCAGGGCCAGCAGCACCTCGCCGGAATGCACCACGCCGCCCAGGCTCGCCAGGTTGGCCGCCATCCGCTCGGGGTAGATGGTCAGCTTCTCCATCATCCCGGCCAGCCTGGCCAGCGCGAAATCCAGTGTGACTGTGGCATCCGGCGCGATCGCCCGTTCGACGCTGGAATGGCTGATATCGCGCTCATGCCACAGCGCCACGTTCTCCAGCGCCGGCGTCACCGCGGCGCGCACCACGCGGGCCAGGCCGGTGAGGTTCTCCGACAGCACCGGGTTGCGCTTATGCGGCATCGCCGAACTGCCCTTCTGGCCGGGATGGAAGAACTCCTCCGCCTCGCGCACCTCGCTGCGCTGCAAATGCC
>DATJEA010000146.1:0-3199 GCA_035497095.1 Acetobacteraceae bacterium
CGAAGTAAGCTGCGCGGTGTCGGTGGCCTGGGTGTTGTTGGTGATCACCACGATATCGATGCCGCCCACCCGGAACACCATCGACAGCCCGAGATCGGCCCACACGCCGCCGCCCATCGGGCCGAATTTCTGCAACCGCCCATCGGTCAGCGCCACCACCCGCCCGCTGAGCGAAAGCGGCCCGCCGCCGGCCGCCGGGTCATGCTTGCCGCCGAGCCGGATGCTGCCGGTATTGCCGACCCCGATCGCCTGGCCGTCCAGCGCCGCCTGCGGATCGTACAGCGCGTAGAACACCGCGTTTTGCAGGTCGGCGGCAATCATCGCGCGCAGCAGGTTGGTCGCATCGCCGTAATGGCCGCTGCCGGGGTTGTCGGTCACATCGGCCATGATCAGCGGCTTTTCGGCATTGTCCTGGCCCGCCTTGGCATAGGCCACCGCCTCCTCGGCGGAGCGGTGCCTGACGCTGACGAACTCCCGCGTCGCCCAGGCGTGGTCCATGAATTCCTCGGCAATCGCCTGCCCGGCCGCGCTGTCGCCATCGACGGTGACGGTCACGCTCGGCCCGATATCGTGGATGTCGGCCGCGGTGAACCCGGCGCAGACGCTGACCACCAGCGCGCGTCCCTCGCGCTCCAGCGCCTCGCCGCGCTCGATCAGCTCGCGCATCGGGCCGGACTGGGTGCGCCCGCCATCCAGCCCGCGCAGCATCGGCCGCCTGGCGATCACGGTGCGCGGGTGGATCTCGCCGTTCATCGCGCGTTGCAGCAGTTCCGCGCCCTGCCAGGCGCGCTCGTAGTAGTCGATATGCGGATAGGTCCGCACCGCGATCAGCGCGTTGGCCAGCGCCGCCATCCGGGCGGTGATGTTGCCGTGCAGGTCGAGCGTGACCACGATCGGCACATCCATGCCCACCTTGTCGCGCAACCGGCGCAGCAACTCGCCTTCGCCGTCCTCATGGCTCTCGGTGACCATGGCGCCATGCAGATGCAGCAGTGCGCCGTCGATGCCACCCTCGGCGCCGGCCAGCAGCATGTCGGCCAGCGTGTCGAACGCCGCGTCGGTGACGGTGCCGGACGGGTTGGCGCCGGCCACCACCGGATGGCTCAAGGTCCAGCCGAACCGCTCGGCGGCCTCGAAGCTGGCGCCCATCGCGGTATGCGTGCCGCGCCGTGCCGCCGGAATTTCGTTGCCGCCGATCAGCCGGCTGCGGCGGAAGCTGTCCAGCGTGGTCGGCACGATGCTGAAAGTGTTGGTCTCATGGGCGATTTCGGCGGTCAGCACGCGGCGCATCGGCAATCCTCCTGATGAGCCGCCGAGACTACCGCATGCCGCCGCCGCTGCCACCTCCCGTTCGCGCGGCATCAGGAGCCGTGCAGCCGGGCCTCCGCCGCTGCCAGGTCCTCCGGCGTGTTGATGTTGCAGAACGGGTCATGCGGGGTGGCCGGAAAATCGACCAGCGCCAGCCCCTGGCCGCTCGCCCAGGCCAGCACGCCGCGCTCGCCGGCCAGCAGCGCCGCCTGCAGCCGATCGGCCAGCGCCACCGGCCACAGCGCGATGGTGGGATGCGCCCGCCCGGCCGAACGGGCGCAGACGATCGGCGCCGCCCCGCGCGCCGCCGCCAGCCTGGCGCCCAGATCAGCCGGCAGGAACGGCGTATCGGCGGCGACGGTGAGGATATCGGCGGCCTCCGGGTGGTGCGCCGCCGCCCAGCGCATACCGGCGAGGATGCCCGCCAGCGGGCCGGGATAGCCGGGCAGCGTATCGGCGATCACCGGCAGGCCGAAGGCCCCGAACCGCGCCGGGTCGCCGTTGGCGTTCAGCACCAGCGCCACGCATTGCGGCGCCAGCGCCGCCGCGGCATGCGCCAGCAAGGAGCGCCCGCCCAGCCGCAGCAGCGGCTTGTCGCCACCGCCCATCCGCCGCGCCAGTCCGCCGGCCAGCAGCACGCCGAGCGGCAATGAAGGCGGAATCATGGCTCCTGCGCCGCATTGGTCATTGCATCCTGCCCCGGTATGGCGAAAATCCTTCCCGCGTTGCGGCTTGCCCGCTGCGGTTCATCAACGACGAGCGGGCCACCGGCCCTGCTCGCACCCGGAGGATACATCATGTCCCGCTTCTCGCGCCGCTCCGTTCTGGTGGCCGGCGCCGCGCTGCCGCTATTCGCCATCCGCACCCGCCCGGCCGATGCCGCCGAGTTCACCTACAAATACGCCAACAACGTGCCACTGACCCACCCGATGAACATCCGCGCCGCCGAGGCCGCCAAGCGGATCAAGGAAAAGACCGGCGGCAAGCTGGAAATCAAGATCTTCCCGAACAACCAGCTCGGCGGCGACACCGACACGCTGGGCCAGCTCCGCGCCGGTGCGGTGGAATTCTTCACCCTCTCCGGCCTGATCCTGTCCACCCTGGTGCCGGTCGCCTCGATCAACGGCGTCGGCTTCGCGTTCAAGGACTACAGCCAGGTGTGGCCGGCGATGGACGGCGCACTCGGCAGCCTGGTCCGCTCGGAGATCGACAAGCGCGGCCTCTACGCCATGGCCAAGGAGTGGGACAACGGCTACCGCCAGATCACCAGCGCCAGCAAGCCGATCAAGACCCCCGAGGATCTCTCCGGCTTCAAGATCCGCGTCCCGGCCAGCCCGCTCTGGACCAGCATGTTCAAGGCGTTCGGCGCCGCGCCGACCACGATCAACTTCAACGAAGTGTATTCCGCGTTGCAGACCCACATCGTCGACGGCCAGGAGAACCCGCTGGCGATCATCGACGTGGCCAAGCTCTACGAGGTGCAGAAATACCTCTCGGTGACCAACCACATGTGGGACGGCTTCTGGTTCCTGGCCAACAAGCGCGCCTGGAACGCGCTGCCGAAGGACGTGCGCGAGATCACCGAGGCAGAGCTGAACGCCTCGGCGGTGCAGGAGCGCGCCGACATCGCCAAGCTGAACGACACCCTCTCCGGTTCGCTGAAGCAGCACGGCATGATCTTCGAGGCGACCGACGCCACCGCGTTCCGCGCCAAGCTGAAGCAGGCCGGGTTCTATGCCGAATGGCAGAAGAAGTTCGGCAAACAGGCGTGGGACACGCTGGAGGGTGCGGTCGGCAGCCTGGCCTGATCGGTGCGGCCAAGCCTCTGGGTCAGCCGCGCCGAGGCGGTGTTGCGCCGCGTGGTGGAGATTCCCACCGCGATCCTGGTGCT
>DATJEA010000147.1:0-2100 GCA_035497095.1 Acetobacteraceae bacterium
AGCCTGCCGCAACCCGCGCCCACGCCCGAGTTGCAGCCGATCCCGCTGGCCGGTGAACCGCCGACGGTGACCTTGTCCACGCCCGTCGTGCAGCCCCCGGTGCCGCCGAAATTCCAGCCCGAGGCAGTGCGCCGGCCGCAACGGGAGGGCGACCGCCCGATGCCGCCACCGCCGTCGCTGGCCTTGCCCGAACTGCCGACGCAGGCGGCCCCGCCGATCACCGTATCCAGCATCGCGCTGAATACCGAGCTGCCCAGATCCAGCGCCCCGGCCAGCGTCACGCCGGCCCGCGCCGAGATACCCGCCGCTCCGCCGGTGCCCGAGCTTCAGCCCATTCCGCTGCCCGCTCAACCTGCGCCCCGCGTGAACCTGCAGGCGCAGTTGAGCATGCCGGCACCGACCGTGCCGACCGAGAAACCGCAAGTCCAAGCGCCGGCGATCGAAGTGGCCGAAGCCGAACTCGAAGCGGTACCGCTGGCGCCGATGGCACCTGCGCGCATCGAGCCGCAGGCATCGACCGAGAAAATCCGGGTTGCCGATGCGGCGGCGAAGACAGCCGTCCAGCCGTCCATCGAGCGCGCCCAGTTGAGTGCGCCGCCAGCGCTCGCATCCGCCGCGACGCCGCTGCCACCGGCCACCAGCCCGCCTGCCGAAGCACCGTCCCCCGCCGCCAGCGGAAAGCCCGCGACTCCGCAACTCACGCCCAGTCCCGGCGATGCCGACAGCGGACGCGACGTCAGCCGTGCCCCCGATGCCAGCCCGCAAGGCAGCGACCTCGCCGCACCGGGCGCCACCCCTGCCGGCGTGGCGGCGCCACAAGCCAGCAGCACAGGCGCAACGGCGGTGCCGCCGACACCGCAGCAAGGCACCGCCGGCGGCCGCAGCGGCAAGACACCGGGCGAAGGTCAGCCTGGCGGCAACCAGCCGGGTGCGGAGCAGGGCGAGAAGCAGGGCACGCTGGACAGCTATGTGCAGCTCAAGCCGCGCGGCAATACCGAAATCATGCGCCACAACGCTCCGAACATCGGCTACACCCCGACCCGCTTCGAACGCGATTGGGCACCCGAAGGCGAGAGTTCGATCGACACCGCGCTGCGTCGCGCCGTGGAGAAGACCACGGTCAGCCACACCTTCCACCTCCCGCGTGGCGTGCGGGTCGAGTGCGTGGTGATGCCGCTGCTGCCGATGTCCCTGTTCGGTTGCGGCAATGCCGATCCGGCGCCGGCACCGGTCGACGAAAAAGTCTACGAACGCCTGCACCTCACCCCCGCCAATCCGCTGGTTGCACCAGCGTCGTCCGCCAGCAGCATGGCGCCGGCGCCGATGATCAAGCTGGACAACGGCGCCGAATGCGCCGCCGCCCGCGTCGCCGGCGGCCCGCCACCGCCCGGCTGCGAAAGCATCGTGCTGCCGGTGAAACCCGCCGTCCCCGCACCGTCTTCGTCGACCTCGTGGGTGCCGGCGAGCGATCAGTTCCATTGAGGCCGATCCCGAGCATCCCTGTCGTTTTGCAATTGAAAAATGCCAAGGCGCGACGACGCCTGCGCTCCCGCCCGATCCGCACCCCGACAACGGCCTCCCCGCCGCTTGCCCCGCACTTCTTCCCGTGAAAGACTGCCCGAGTCCTTTCCCGGTCATGCAAACATGGCGGGATCAAGGATGCTCTGATCTATTCCCGGTCTCAGGCATCATGGCGGCCTGTCCTCAGGAATCGCATATCCGATGAAGCAGCGTTCTTTTGCGTCGTTGAGTTTCGAGTCGAAGAAGAAGCCGACGCGACGCGAGCGGTTCCTGGGCGAGATGGACAAGGTGGTGCCGTGGGCGGCCCTGCTGGCGCTGATCGAGCCAAGCTATCCGACGTCCGGCCGCCGCGGTCGGCCACCGATGCCCGCCGCGACCATGCTGCGCATCCACTTCATGCAGCAGTGGTACGCGCTGAGCGATCCGGCGATGGAAGACGCGCTGTACGAGATCGAGTCGATGCGCCGTTTCGCCGGGCTGGAGTTGAACGAGGACGCGATCCCGGACGAGACGACGATCCTGAAGTTCCGCCGCTTTCTGGAGCAGCACGGCCTGGCGGCAAAGATCCTCGAAACGGTC
>DATJEA010000148.1:0-3827 GCA_035497095.1 Acetobacteraceae bacterium
ACCCCCGGCCAGGACGTCGAACTCACCATCGACTCCGCGCTACAAAGCCAGGTGCTCGGCCATCTCGGCGACGAGAGCGCCAGCGCAGTGGTGCTGGATTGCCGCAACGGCGAGGTGCTGGCGATGTCCACCAGCCCGTCATTCGATCCGTCGCTGTTCAATTCCGGCGTCTCGCAGGCGCAATGGGTCGCCTGGACCTCCAACCGCCGTGCGCCGCTGATCAACAAGGCGGTGGCCGGGCTGTACTCCCCCGGCTCCACCTTCAAGATGGTGGTGGCGATCGCGGCGCTGGAAGCGAAAACCGTCTCGCCCACCGAGACGATCTTCTGCCCCGGCTACCTGGATTTCGGCGATCGCCGCTTCCATTGCTGGAAACGCGGCGGCCACGGCCATCTGGACATGCGCGGCGGCCTGAAACACAGCTGCGACGTGTATTTCTACGAGACCGCGCGCCGCACCGGCATGGACCGGATCGCCGCCATGGCCAACCGCTTCGGCCTCGGCGTCAAGCTGGATATCGAGCTGCCCGGCGCCCGCACCGGCCTGGTGCCGACCCGCGAATGGCGGGTGAAGCAGGGCCATGCCTGGAACATCGGCGACACCATCGTCGCCGGCATCGGCCAGGGCTTCACCCAGCTCACCCCGCTGTCGCTCGCCACCATGGTCGCCCGCATCGCCTCCGGCCGCGCCGTGCAGCCGCATCTCACCCGCGGCATCGGCGCCACCCTGCAACCCGGCGCCAAGCCCGAGGACTGGCCCGGCATCGGCATCCCGGAGCGCATGATGCAGGTGGCGCGCGACGGCATGTGGCAGGTGGTGAACGCCCCGCACGGCACCGCGCCGCTGGCCAGGCTCACCATTCCCGGCGTGCAGATGGCCGGCAAGACCGGCAGCGTGCAGGTCCGCAATGTCAGCCGCGAACAGCGCGAGCGCGGCTACAAATCCGACAATCTGCCATGGGAATTCCGCCCGCACGCGCTGTTCGTCTGCTACGCGCCGTTCGACGCGCCCCGCTACGCGCTGGGCCTGGTGGTCGAGCACGGCAACGCCGGCGCCGACACCGCCGCCCCGATCGCCCGCGCGATCATGACCGACGTGCTCGGCCGCGACCCGTCCGCCCGCCAGGTGGAGAACCTGGTCCCACCGCAGCGGAGCCCCACATGAGCCCGCCGACATGAGCCTGCTGGAACGCCGGCTGATCCGCACCGAGGCCTCGTTCGATCTCACCGCCAAGCTGCTGCGCATCAGTTGGCTGTATGTGCTGCTGCTCTGCGCGCTGGCCGGCGTCGGCTACGCGGCGCTGTATTCCGCCGCCGGCGGCTCGCCCGAGCCCTATGCCGCCAAGCAGACCCTGCGCTTCGCCTTCGGTGTCGGCCTGCTGGTGGCGATCGCGCTGATCGACATCCGCTGGATCGCCCGCCTCGCCTGGCCCTCCTACGCGGTCGGCGTGGCGCTGCTGGTGCTGGTGCTGCGCATGGGCCATGTCGGCAAGGGGGCGCAGCGCTGGATCGAACTCGGCGGCATGCAGTGGCAACCCAGCGAGCTGATGAAGCTCTGCCTGATTCTGGCGCTGGCCCACTGGTTCCATCGCGCCTCCTGGGAGAAGGTCGGCAACCCGCTGTTCCTGATCCCGCCGATGCTGGCGGTGCTGCTGCCGGTCGGGCTGATCATCAAGCAGCCCAATCTCGGCACCGCGGTGATCACCGCCGTGGTCGGCGGCACCATCTTCATCGGCGCCGGGCTGCGCTGGTGGAAAATGGCGCTGCTCGCCGGCCTGATCGTGATCGCCGTGCCGGTCGCCTACCATCACCTGCACGACTACCAGCGCGCCCGCATCGACACCTTCCTGAACCCGGAAAGCGACCCGCTCGGCGCCGGCTACAACATCATCCAGTCCAAGATCGCGCTCGGCTCCGGCGGCATCTGGGGCAAGGGCTTCCTGAAAGGCACCCAGTCGCACCTGAACTTCCTCCCCGAAAAACAGACCGACTTCATTTTCACCGTCTGGGCCGAGGAATTCGGCCTGGTCGGCAGCCTCGCGCTGATGGGCCTGCTGGGCCTGATCGTGCTCGGCGGCATGGCGATCTCGCTGCGCTGCCGGCATCAGTTCGGCCGCCTGGTGGCGCTCGGCATCAGCATGAATTTCTTCATGTACGTGTTCGTCAACATCGCCATGGTGATGGGCGCGATCCCGGTCGGCGGCGTGCCGCTGCCCCTTGTCTCACACGGCGGCTCGGCAATGATCACGGTGATGATCGGCTTCGGCGTGCTGATGTCGGTGCACGTCCACCGCGATGTCGAGTTTGGCGAGGAACGGGAGAAGCTTTAGCAAGACTGGGGCGCTGCCCCAGACCCCGCCAAGGGCCGAGCCCTTGGAACCCATTCATGAGGTCCAGGGGCTCGGCCCCTGGTGGGGTACGGGGCAAAGCCCCGCTGCTACCGCGCCGCCGCCGCGATCTCGTCGAGACTGGCGCGCCATACGGCGGGCAGCCCGGCCACCCTGGACAGCGCATCGGACAGATAGCGGATGCGGTGCGCCTGGCCGGCGATCCACGGGTGCAGCACCAGATGGAACACCGCGCCGCCCTCGCCATGCAGCACCGCGAACCCCTCGGCGATGCCATCGGCCCAGGCGCGCGGGCTGCTCCGGCGCAGCCACATGCACTCCAGATCGTTCCACTCGGAATGCGCCGGCAGGCTGAGCAGCGCCCCGTTCAGCAGATACGGCCGGTCGTCATTGCTCCAGTCGGTGGTGTAGCGAAATCCCGCCTCGGCCAGCAGCGCCGGCGTATCCGGGCTTTCGTTATGGTCCTGCCCGCACCAGCCCTGCGGCGGCCGGCCGGTGGCGCGCACTACGGCATCGCGGCTGGCGGCAATATGCGCCCGCTCCTCGGCCAGGCTCATGCGGCTGGTGATCCGCCCGGTGGCCCAGATGCCATGCGCAAGAAAGCAGGCCCCCCGCCGGGCACATTCATCCACCAGCTCCGGATAACGCTCCGCCGCGGCCGCGCCCAGCGCCACATTCGGCACCACTCCGAACCGGTCCAGCACGTCCAGCACCCGGAAGATGCCAACCCGGTTGCCATATTCATGCTGCGACCAGGTCAGCCAGTCCGGGCTGAAATTGCCCAGCGGCGAGACGATGCGCGGGTCCCGATCCGCCCCCTCCGGCGGCACGATCTGCCGCGCCTCCAGCATCACGGTGACGGTAAAGGCGATCCGCGCCCCGCCCGGCCAGACGATGCGGGGCGCGTCCGGCGCGGCGCGATACGGATACAGGCCATGATCCATGCCCGGTCGCCGCACCTCGCCGACCGGCGGAGTATTGGCGGGGGCCGGCACGCGCGGAGTGTCAACCATGGATCGCCTCCCGCGCCGCCAGATGCGCCCGCACCGCCGGCAGCGCCTCGGCGCGATAATGATCGGCGATCTCGGCGGCAGTCGCGCACCACACGCCGGGATACGACAGAATATACTCCATCACCCGCCTGAACCCGCGAATCCGATGCGGCTGGCCGACCCAGAACGGATGCAGCGCGATGCACATCACCCTGCCCTGCTCGGCGCCCTCGGCGTAGACGGTGTCGAAATGGTCGCGGATCTGCTGCGCGAAGGCGTCGATCTCCTCGCCGCGCCGGGAGATGATCACGTCGTTGAGGTCAACCGTGTATGGCACGGTGATCAGGTCGCCGGTTCTGGTCCGCACCGGGAACGGCTGGTCGTCGTGATACAGGTCGCAGCAATAATCAAACCCGGTCTCGGCCGCGAGATCGAACGTATTCAGCGTATTGGTGATCGCCGGACTGAACCAGCCGCGCTGCTCCCGC
>DATJEA010000149.1:0-4001 GCA_035497095.1 Acetobacteraceae bacterium
TCAACCGGCTATGCTCGCGCGTGCTGTTGTATGCGGCGCTGGAAGAGGCGGACACCATCGGCGCGCCGATGGTCGACAGCACGGCGCAGGAATTGCACGACGATATCGAGGGCGCCGCCGATGCTGCCGAGCCTGGCAGCCGGATCGTGACCGCGCCGGCCGGCGAGCTGAATGGCCGCGCCTATGCCGAGTTGCTGATCCGAGTGCAGGCGCTGGAGGACGCGGTGGCGCGTCGGGAACGAGTGTTCCAGCGGCTGATGGACGTGTTCGGCGGCTACAGCCAGCCGCGCGGATGAACGCGATGCGGCCCACACCGCGACAGCGCAACGCGCTGACCGTGGACGTCGAGGAGCATTTCCAGGTGGAGGCGTTCGCCGGCGTGATCCCGCGCGACCGCTGGGAGGCGCTGCCCTCGCGGGTGGAGGCGAATACCCAGCGCCTGCTCGATCTGTTTGCCCGTGCCGGGGTGCGCGGCACGTTTTTCACGCTGAGCTGGGTGGCCGAGCGGCATCCGGCGCTGATCCGCCGCATCGTCGCCGGTGGCCATGAACTGGCGAGCCACGGCCACGGCCATGCCCGGGTGCCGACCCTGGGGCCGGACGGGTTTCGCGCCGATATCCGCCGCGCCCGCCAGATGCTGCAGGACATCGGCGGCGTGGACGTGCTCGGCTATCGCGCGCCGACCTTCTCGCTGGGCCCCGACACGCCTTGGGCCTACGACATCCTGGCCGAGGAAGGCTATCGCTACAGTTCCAGCATCTACCCGATCCGCCACGACCTCTATGGCGCGCCGGATGCGCCGCTACAGCCGTTCCACCCGGACGGGCGGCCGCTGCTGGAAATCCCGATGACCGCGACGCCGCTGTTCGGCCGCAACCTGCCCTGCGCCGGCGGCGGGTTCTTCCGGCTGCTGCCATACGGCATTTTCCGCCGCGGCCTCTTGCGGGTGAACCGCGGCGGGCGGGCGGGGATTTTCTACACCCATCCCTGGGAAGTCGATCCCGGCCAGCCGCGCGTTGCCGGGGCCGGGCGGCTGTCGCGGTTCCGGCATTATCTGAACCTCTCCGCCACCGCCGGGCGGCTGGAGCGCTTGCTGGCCGATTTCGCCTGGGACCGGATGGATAATGTGTTCGGCTCCGCACTGCTGGCGGCGCCGAACGCTCGCTTCGCGCCCGCCGCCGCCGAGTACTCGGCATGAGTGCGTCCGTTGCGCCAGTGACCTGCCGGGAGCTGCCGGCCGGAGAGGAAGCGGCATGGGATGCCTACGTCCATGCTCACCCATCCGGCACGTTCTTCCACCTCGCCGCCTGGCGCCGGGTGATCGGCCGCGCTTTCGGCCACGCCACTTATTACGTAATGGCCGAGCGTGACGGCGCGATCACCGGCGTGTTGCCGCTCGGCCGCATGAAGACGCTGCTGTTCGGCGATTCGCTGATTTCGGTGCCATTCTGCGTCCAGGGCGGCCCGTTGGCCAGCGATGCCGACAGCGAGGCGGCGCTGCTCGACCACGCGGCGGCGCTGATGCAGCGACTTGGCGTCAAGGTGATGGAATTGCGCACCGATACCGCCGCCCCGCCGGCCGCCGGCTGGGTGGTGCGCGACGACCTGTATGTGGTGTTCCGCAAGCCGTTCACCGAGGATGACGACGCGAACCTGAAGGCCATTCCGCGCAAGCAGCGGGCCATGGTGCGCAAGGGGATCGATCGCGGCCTGGCCTCGGTGGTCGAGACCGATCCGGACCGGCTGTATCGCATCTACGCCGAAAGCGTGCGCAATCTGGGTACTCCGGTATTCGCGCGCAGCTATTTCCGCATCATGATGGAGGAATTCGCCGGCTTGGCCGATATTGTCACCGTGCTCGACGGCCAGACCGCGATCGCCAGCGTGATGAATTTCTACTTCCGCGACCAGGTGCTGCCGTATTATGGCGGCGGCACCGCGCAGGCGCGCAGCCGGTACGGCAATGACTTCATGTACTGGGAGGTGATGCGCCGCGCCGCCGCGCGAGGCTGCCGGCTGTTCGATTTCGGCCGCAGCAAGCAGGGCACCGGCGCCTTCGCGTTCAAGAAGAACTGGGGTTTCGTCCCGCAGCCCCTGCCCTATCGCTATCGGCTCGCACCCGGCGCGAAAGTGCCGGAAAACAACCCGTTGAACCCGAAGTTCCGCCTGTTCATCGCCGCCTGGAAGCGCCTGCCGCTGCCGCTGGCCGGGCTGCTCGGCCCGCCGATCGTGCGCGGGCTGGGGTGAGGCCGCGACGATGGCCCCGAAGCGCAACATGATCTTCATCAGCCACCGGTTTCCCTATCCGCCGGTGAAGGGCGAGAAGATCCGCGCCTGGCACCTGCTGCGCCACTTCGCCAAGACCTGGAACGTGCATTACGGCTGCCTGATCGACGAGGCCGCCGACTGGGCGCATCTGGAGACGGTGCGGCCGTTCTGCGCCGACCTGGCCTGTTTTCCGATCGACCGGCGTCGCCAGAAGCTGAAGGCGCTGCTCAGGCTGCGGCCCGGCCGGCCGCTGATGCTGGACTATTATCACCATGCCGGGCTGCAGGCCTGGGTGCGGGCGACCATGGCGGCGACCCCGATGGACCTCGTCTATATCTACTCGACCGCCATGGCGCCCTACGTGCTGCCGATCGACCGGCCTGGCCTGGTGCTGGACATGCAGGATATCGACTCGGAGAAATGGACCGAATACGCCCGCCATGCCCGCCCGCCGATGCGCTGGGTCTGGGCCCGCGAAGGCCGCACTCTGCTGGCCTACGAGCGCCGGGCCGCCTCCGCCTGCGACATCACCCTGCTGGTCTCGGAGCCGGAATGCCGCCGGCTCGAAACTCTGGCGCCGGAACTCGCCGGGCGGGTGCATGCGGTGGAGCAGGGCGTCGACCTCACCTATTTCGTGCCGGGGCTGAACCTGCCATCGCCATACGCCTCGCCGGCACCGCGCTCTGTGTTCACCGGCAACATGGACTACTGGCCGAACGCCGACGCCGCGATCTGGTTCGCGCAGCAGGTGCTGCCGCTGTTGCGGGCGCGTGACGCGGCCAGCGAATTCATCGTGGTCGGCGCCAATCCGTCGCCGGAGGTGCGGGCGCTGGCGCAGCTGCCGGGGGTCACGGTCACCGGCCGGGTGGCCGATGTGCGGCCCTACGTGGCGCATGCCGGGGTGGCGGTGGCGCCGCTGCGGATCGCCCGCGGCATCCAGAACAAGGTGCTGGAGGCGATGGCGCTGGGCACCCCGGTGGTCGCCTCGCCGCAGGCGTTCGAGGGGGTGCGCGCCGCCGCCGGGCAGGATTTGCTGGTCGCCGACGGGGCGGATGCGACGGCGCAGGCCATTGCCGCGGTGCTGGCCGGCGCGCATCCGGGCCTGCGCGCCGCCGGCCGGCAGGCGATGGAGCAACGCTATGGCTGGCCCGCCACGCTGGCCCGGCTGGACGCGCTGCTGGCGCCGCTGGCCGCGCGGCCGGCGCAGGCGGCGGATTGAACAGGGATGTCGGTATGATCGCACGCAGCCGGATCGCCATGGCGGGACCGTGGGGCGGCCTGTGGCGGGCCGCGCCGGCGCTGCTGGCCGGCATCGTGGTGCTGCTGCTGGTCTTTCATGCCGAGGGTGCCGCGGCGCTCACGGTCTGGGCGGAGTCCACCGCCTACAGCCACTGCTATTTCGTGCTGCCGATCGCGCTGTACATCCTGTGGGACCGGCGGGACAGTCTGCGCGGCGCCCAGGCGCGGCCGCTGCCTTGGCTGGCGCTCGCCATGGTGCCGTTGGGGTTGGCCTGGCTGCTGGCCGAACGGATGGGCTTCATGGAGGGCCGCCAGTTGGTCGCGATGACCATGCTGGAGCTGCTGTTTCTGACCGTGCTTGGCTGGCGCACCTGGTGGCTGATGTCGGCGGCGCTGCTCTATCTGTATTTCCTGGTGCCGTTCGGCGCGTTTCTGACCGTGCCGCTGCAGCATTTCACCTCGGACTTCATCCGCCTCGGCCTCAACCTGCTCGG
>DATJEA010000150.1:0-2373 GCA_035497095.1 Acetobacteraceae bacterium
GGAAGGCAATTTCGACGTCATCGAAGCGGATACCGATATCGACGCCGCCGGCGGCGGCACCACCACGCTGTCGCACGACGCGCTGCGGGTGGTGCGGCTGGGCGCGGTGGGGGCGCTCTATGATCAGGTGCTGGGTGCGGCACACCCCGGCGCCAACCAGTTGACGGTGCGGCTGTCGCAGGGGATCGCCGGGCTCGGCGCCTCCAGCAACGCGCGGACCGGCGCCAATGTCGGCTTCACCAAGATCGCCTTCGACGCGACCCGGGTGCAGACGCTGTTCTCGCCGTGGAGCGGGGCGACGCTGGCGTTGCAGGGCACGCTGGCCGGGCAGTGGAGCAACGACGTGCTGCCGCTGTCGGAGAAGTTCTATCTCGGCGGCGGCCGGCTGGGGCGCGGCTTCTATGCCGGCCAGGTGACCGGCGACCGGGCGCTGGGCGCCTCGGCGGAGTTGCAGTTGGTTACTTCGTACACCACCACGCTGTTCGGCACCGAGCTGGAAATGCAGCCGACCTTCTATGCCTTCTATGATTGGGGCGAGAGCTTCGAGAACCAGGCGGTGGACGCCAACCGGCGGCTGCAATCCTGGGGCCTCGGCGTGCGGGTGCCGGTGAATGATCGCTTTGAAGTGCAGCTCGAAGGCGCGCACCGCATTACCCGCCGGCCGGGCGGGCCGGGCGCGCCGCGGTTGTCGGCCGACGCCATCTTCTGGCGCGGCGTGGCGCGGTTCTAGACGTTCGAACGCCCGCGATGAGCCCGTGATGCAGCCCGGCTGCCTCCGGTTATCGCCATCCAGCGTGGCAAAGGAGTTACGGCCATGATCATGCACCCTCGTCTGCGGCTCGCCTTGTTGCAGGCCAGCATGCTGGTCGCCCCGGCGCTGCTGGCGGCACCGGGCATGGCGCAGGGTCTGGCGCCCAACGCCGCGCCGCAGGGCGGGCAGGTGGTGGGCGGTGCGGCCAGCATCGGCCAGACCGCCGCCCGGACCACGATCGACCAGTCGACCAACCGGGCGGTGATCGATTGGCGCAGCTTCGATATCGGGCGCGACCATACCGTGCAGTTCCGCCAGCCCTCCACGTCGTCGATGACGCTGAACCGGGTGACCGGGCCGAATCCGTCGGTGATCGCCGGGCATATCACCGCCAATGGCGGCATCGCGCTGGTCAACCAGTCCGGCGTGGTGTTCACCGGCGGCGCGCAGGTGCAGGCGCAATCGGTGATCGTCTCGACCAACGATATCGGCAATGCCGGCTTCATGCAGGGCGGCGCGATGGTGTTCGACCGGCCCGGCAAGCCCGGCGCGCGGATCGAAAATCAGGGCAGCATCACCGCGCGGCAGGCCGGGATCGCGGCGCTGGTGGCGCCGCAGGTGGCCAATAGCGGGGTGATCAGCGCGAAACTCGGCACCGTGGTACTGGCCGGGGCGACGCAGCAGGTGATCGACCTCAACGGCGACGGGCTGGTGTCGTTCGCGGTCGGCGCCCCGGTGCGCACGGCGCCGGCCGATGGCGGCGCGCTGGTGAGCAACACCGGCACGCTGCGGGCGCAGGGCGGCACGGTGCTGCTGACGGCGGCGGCGGCGGACGGCATCGTGCAGAACCTGGTGCGGGCCGGCGGCAGCATCTCGGCCGCAACCGATGCCGCCAGCGGGCGGACCGGCACCGTGCTGCTGTCGGGCACCGGCGGCAGCATCATCGTCGAAGGCGCGGTCTCCGCCAGCGGCCGCGCGCCCGGCACCAAGGGCGGCAGCGTGACCGCGGTGGCCGACCGGGTGCTGGTGGCGGGCACGGCGCGGGTGGATGCGTCGGGGCGGGCCGGCGGCGGGCGGATCGCCATCGGCACCAACGGCGGGGTGCAGGCGCCAGGCACGGCACTGGCGGCGCGCACCGGCATCGCCGCCGGAGCGGTGGTGCGGGCCGATGCGACCGGGCGCGGCAATGGCGGCCAGATCGTGGTCAATTCGCGCGACGCGACTGTGCAGGCCGGCAGCATCACCGCGCGCGGCGGGCCGCAGAGCGGCGATGGCGGCGTGGTGGAGGTGTCGTCGGCCGGCGCGTTTCAGCTCACCGGGCAGATCGATGTCGGCGCGGCGGCCGGGATGATCGGCCGGGTGATCATCGACCCGACCGATCTTACCATCGTCACGGACGGCGATTCGCGGATCAATGTCGGCACCGCCGATCTCGCCGACCTCATCCTGGCCGCTGGCGATGCGCCTGATGCCGCCTTTCTCAGCGCCACCGTGGTGGGCAACATCACCAGCAGCCTGACCTTGCAGGCGACCAACAGCATCACCGTCAGCGCCGGCATCAATAAACCGTTGGGCGGGCTGGAGTTCGATGCCGGCGGTAACCTGGCGATCAATGCGCCGGT
>DATJEA010000151.1:0-3861 GCA_035497095.1 Acetobacteraceae bacterium
GTTCTTGCTGCCGACCGAGGTGATGAAGTCGGCCTGCACCTCGACCTTGTTCTTGGCGGCCCAGGCATCGACCTGCTTCTTCATGGCAGCGTTACCAGCGGGCACCCAATGGTCCCAGAAGCCGATGGAAACCTTGCCGGCCGCATGCGCGGTGCGAATATGGACCAGCGGCAGCGCGGCGGCGGCTGCCCCCAGTTGCAATGCCTTGCGGCGTGAGACGCGCGATTTGATCATGCGTTCAATCCTCCCGTTATAGTTCGGCTTCAACCGAACCGTTCATCATCCCAGACGCTGCGGCTTGATACCGCAGTTCCGACCCGAAGTTAGGCATAGTCGGCCCGATGAAGCAACGCGCGGAAGGCGGAATCTGCGTGTTTCAACAGGATCCCGCGGAGATCATTGCACAACGGCGGCTTAAACGAGCCGAATTGCTAAAATTTTAGGCGATCATTTCCGCTCTGACAAAATGTTGCGGGGCGGATGCGACGCCCCGGCGCATCGGCAAGCCGTTGCTAGACATCGATGAATACACTCTCGCCCGGTCCTTGCAGGCGAATGTCCAGCCGCCAGGCGCGCGGCCCGGTTGGCTGCGCCAGCAGGCGGGCGCGGCGGGTTTCGCCGGCCAGCAGCGGGAGCCGCTTGTCGCCGGCGTTCGGCTGCTCGCCGGCGAAACAGGCGCGGGTATCGAGCCGGGTGGGGATGCCGCGGGCGAGGATATTCAACGCCAGAGGTGGCGCCTGCAACGTAGTGCCACGGTTTGCGATGGAACCGGGACGAAGTGTAAGAAATTGCAACGTGCCCGGCGAATCGGCGCCGCAGCGGCGCCGGCCGGCGAATCATTGGCCGGCCGGGTGCCTGGCGCCGCCGGGTGGAAAGCGGGGTGCCCGGTCATTCGGTTGCCATCTCGCGCAGCGTTTGCTTCAGCACGCGCATCGCGCTGTTGCCGGCGGGAATGCCGGCATAGGCGGCGACCTGGATCAGCATCTCGGCGATATCGGCGGTGCTGGCGCCGGTGTTGCGGGCGGCGCGGACATGCAGCTTGAACTCCTCGTGGTGGCCGAGGGCGGCCATCAGCGCCATGGTGAGCAGGCTGCGGGTGCGCCGGTCCAGCCCCGGCCGGGTCCATACCCCGCCCCAGGCGGTGCGGGTGATGAACTGCTGGAAGTCGCGGTCGACCTCGGTGAGCGCATCGAGCGCGCGATCGACATGGGCATCGCCGAGCACGGCGCGGCGCACCGCCATGCCGGCCTGGTAGGGGTCGGGGTCGGTCGGCGACAGGAAGGCGCGCATCGCCGCGGTGACCGCCTGCGGCTGCTCGACGGTCGGGATATGCGCGGCCTGCTCCAGCAGCACCAGTGAGGCGCCGGGAATCGCTTCGGCCAGGGCCTCGGCGCTGGCGGGCGGGGTGGAGGCGTCCTGGTCGCCGACCAGCACCAGCGCCGGCAGCCGAAGCGCCGCGGTGGCAGCGCTGAGGTCGGCGGCGCCGATCGCCTCGGCGCAGGCGGCGTAGCCTTCCGGATCGGTGCGCAGCAGCATCGCGCGCAGCCCGCTGGCCGCCGGCGAGTCGATGAACTCCGGCGTCACCCAGCGCGCCAGCACGGTTTCGGCCACCGCCGCCATGCCGCCCTGGCGCACCGCCGCCGCCCGCTCGCGCCAGCTTTGCGCGGTCGGGATCGCCATCGCGGTGTCGCACAGCACCAGGCTCTGCACGCGCTCCGGCGCCAGCGAGGCCACGCTCTGCGCGATCATGCCGCCGATCGAGATGCCGCCGAGATGCGCCTGCTCGACGCCCAGCGCATCGAGCAGCGCCAGCACGTCGCGCGCCAGTTGCGCCATGCTGTATGGGCCGGGCGTGGTCTCGGTCAGCCCGTGGCCGCGCAGGTCCGGCCGCACCACGCGGAAGGCGCCGGCCAGCGCCGCGGCCTGGGCGTCCCACACGCCCTGCGTGGTGCCCAGCGAATGCAGCAGCACCAGCACCGGGGCGCCGGGCGGGCCGCCGATCCGCACATGCACGTTGAGCTCACCATCCTCCGGCGCGATGCGGATGAACATTCAGGCGCTCCTCACCGCATCCATCAGCAGCCTGGCCTTGGCGGTCACCACCGCGGCGCTGTCGCCTGGTTTGTAGATCGCCGAGCCGATGCCGAATCCGGCCGCGCCGGCCTGCCGCCAGCCCGCCATGTTGCCGGCATCGATGCCGCCCACCGGCAGCAGCGCGGTGCCGGCTGGCAGCACCGCGCGCAGGCTGCGCAGCACCGCCGGGCTGGCCGCCTCGGCCGGGAACAGCTTCAGCGCGTCGGCGCCGGCCGCCAGCATGGCGAACGCCTCGCTGGGGGTGAAGCAGCCTGGGCAGGCCAGCATGTCGTGCGCTTTCGCCGCCCGCACCACCGGCTCGGCGGCGTGCGGGGTGACGATCAGCCGGCCGCCGGCCGCCGCGATCGCCGCCACGTCGGCGGCCGTCATCACCGTGCCGGCGCCGACCAGCAGCCGGCCGGCGAAATGCTGCGCCAGACGGCCGATGCTCTCGATCGGGCGCGGCGAGTTCAGCGGCACCTCGATGATGGCGATGCCCTCGCGCTCCAGCGCGGCGCCGATCTCGATCACCTCTTCCGGCGTCACGCCGCGCAGGATCGCCACCAGCGGGCAGCGCGCCAGCCATTGTTTCAACTCCAATCCGCCGCCCTCCCGATTGCCGCCAGGCCCCGCGCCGCCGCGTCGGCGTCCATGATCGCCGCCCGGCCGCCGAACGCCAGCACCGCATCGGCATAGAGCGCACACAGTGCCGGCGCGCCGATCAGATGCACCAGGGCGCCGGCCGGCAGCGCCGCGCCGACCTCATGGCCGATCAGCAGGCCGGACAGATAGGATGCGCTCTCGGTCTCGGCCAGCCGGCCCATCAGCCCCAGCGTGCGCACGCCGAACAGATGGTGCAGCAGATGGCCGGGCTCGGCCGCCCGCGCCAGGCCGCGCGCGAAGGCGAGCGGGTCATGCGGCGCGTCCGCCATCATCCGCCCCAGTATGGTGCCGCCGCGCAGCGCCGCGAACGCCTCGCCGCTGAGATAGGTGCGATAGGCGACGATCCGGCGGTCGCGGATGCGCGCCCATTTGGAGTGGCTGCCGGGCAGGCAGGCCCATGCTTCCTGTGCCAGTGCGGCTTCGCGCGCCGCAGCACCCTCGCGCTGCTCCTCGTCGGCCAGCAGCCGGTCCAGCACGCCGACGATCTGGGTTTCCTCGCCGCGCATCACTTCCGGCGTGCCGGTCTGGTCGGCGTCGGAGAGGCCCGGTACCAGCTTCACCCGCGCGCCTGCGAACGGCACATCGACCAGGGCGGCGGCAATCTCGGCGGCGCCGGCCGGGCAGGGCAGGTAGGGCGCCTCGACCCAGCCCTGCCGGCTGCCGACCATGCCGGACAGCAGCACCCGGGTCTCGCCGGAGGCCACCCAGGGCGCGATCGCCTCGGCCAGCGTGGCCGCGAAGCCGCCCGGCGGGACGCGCGTTATCCCCATTGCGCTCTCGGTCCGGTCACGCACCGCACCCGCATCGTCGAGCCGGAAGGCGCGGAAGCTGCTGGTGCCCCAGTCGACGCCGATCATGCCTGCGCGTTCCCCTGCCACGGCCCGAGTATAGGCTGGAAGAATTTTCGCTGCATGGCAATCCGGACTGCACCCTGTGGGGGTTGCGAGCGCAGATGAAGGACAGTCAGGAAGCGGTTCTTTTTCAAAAAAAGATCAAAAAACTTTATCCGTGTGGGCCCGGTGCGGAGCTCCGCGCCGAGCCCCATGAACGAAAAGTTTTTTTGCTTCTTTTTGTTCACAAAAAGAAGGCCTTCCTGCCTGCGGCCGACCTCCTCCCCCGCCCGCC
>DATJEA010000152.1:0-11808 GCA_035497095.1 Acetobacteraceae bacterium
CACGGTGAGCCGCGCCGTGCCGGTAGTGCTGCCGCCGGCGATCCTGGCATTCAGCGGCTGCAGGGTGGCGGTGTAGACGGCATCGGCGGCCTGCGCCGGCGGGGCCGCGGCCCAGGCCAGGGCGGTTGCCGCCAGCAGGCCGGCGGCTTTGGCGAAGCGTGCGAAGTTCGGCGTTGCCATGTCTCTCTCCCGATGCAGGTGTGGTGGTCTCCTCCATACAGGTATTTTATATGCGCAGTATACTCCGCCCACTCTGGGCCGTGGAAATCTGCGGCCAGCGGCGCGGCTTGGCGGAGGCGTGGGGCGAAGCTGTCGTGCTGAAGGCCGGGCCGAGCAGGATGCAACGTTGCACGGCCTTGCGGATGATCGGCGAACTGTATTCGAGACTATATTGATCGGATTTCGAATGGCAGGCGGGGTTTTATCGCGCCGGAGCGGATCGGGTGGTCGAAGACGTGGCAGACGTGGAAATTATGGATGCGGAAGTTGGGCTTGGGTTCGATCTTGCGAAATTCCTGCTGCTGATTGAATTCGGCGATCGCGGCCGCTTCGCCGCACCAGGTATTGTACGACAGCAGGACATTCACATCATCGACGTAAACCGGAACGATTGGAATATAGGCGTTCGGGTCGCCGGCGAGCAGCGGCAGGGCTCGTTTTGTCGAGGAATAGTAATCCAGGTCGATCGCGACGAAACCAAGCCGGGAGCCATAGGTTTCGTGAAAGAATTGCTGCACCAAATCGCCCACATCGCCGATCAGCAGATGGGCGAAGGCGGGCAGCTTCTCCGTTATTTTATCGGGACTCTGCATCTTGAATTGTTCCGGATGCCAGATTTCCGGATGATCCTTGTAGCTGGTCAAGGGCGGCAGGCCGGCGGCGTTGTCGATGCCCCAGACCTGAATATCGATCTGGCATTCATCGCGGAAAAACGCCGCCGCCTTGCACAGGTCGAACAGCCCGCCGCCATGCGCGACGCCGAGTTCCACCGCGGAAATGCGGTGGTAGCCGCACATGATGGCCTGCATTACGCCATGCGCCAGACTGAGCGCATAGTGATGCCGGCCGATCTCCAGTTCTCCCTTGCGGATTCGCTGGCCGATCTCCTGGAATTTTTTCATCAGGGCGGGCTGATCCAGGCTGAGCCAATCCATCTGATCCCCAATCCATTGCGCCGGTCGTCGCCGGATGGCTGGCCGGCTCGGCCATCCGGGCGGCACGGTCGGCACCCGCCGAGGCGCCGGCAACGGCAATACCGCCTTGGTCCGCGACGGCCTGGCCGTGGCGGGCGATTTTCTGGCTTTGCTACGGACACGGTATATAGAAATCGTACAGAAGTCCGGCCGTCGCGTTGGCGCGGCGCTAGTCGGCCTTGCCGGTGTCGGGGATGGGCTGGGCGAGCGGCGCGGCGTTGCGGGTATGGAACACCCGCCGCATGACGAAGTCGGAGGTGACCTGCTCGCCGGACAGCATCATCGCCAGCAGCTCGCCGCCCAGTACCTGCGGCGCGATGGTCATGTCCGGCTGCACCAGGCGGATGCGCTGCTCATGCGCCGCGTCGTTGATCGCCGCGATGCTGCGTGCCGAGCCGCCGAGTTCGCGCAGGGCGAGGATGACGAAGGCGTTTTCGCCGTCATCTTCGAGCAGCGCCAGCATCGCCTCGGCGCGGTCGGCACCGGCTTCGCGCAGCACCTCGATGTTGCTCGGGTCGCCGACCACGATATCGACACCGGCCAATGTGGCGTCCGCGGGGGGTGGCGCAGAATGCGTGTCACCGGCCGGCCGCGGTCGGTGAGTTGGCGTCAGACGTTGACCGCGAGCGGCGTGTTGCCGATGACGACGAAGTGGCTGTCTCGTTTCATCCGGGATTCTCCGCGTTTGACGATGCGTTGCAGGCTGCTGCTGACCAGCGGCGCCAGCACCGCGGTGAGCGAGGTGGCGAAGGTGGCAATGCCCAGCACCATCAGCGAGACCACGAACAGCTTGGCCTCCGAGGTCTGCGGGATGATGTCGCCATAGCCGACCGTGCTCATCGTCACCATCGCGTAATACAGCGCGGTGATCAGGTCGTCGATTTCCGGCTTGAACTGGCTGCCCAGGTGGTAGCTGCCGAAGGTGGCATAGGTGATCGCCATCGCCACCGAGGTGAGCGCGAACAGCGTGCTGGCGGCGATACTGGCGCGGTCGAATTTCTTCCGGTAGAAGGCAAGCGCGATCAATATCGCCAGATAATATTCCGGGATATAATTGTCCGACGTGTTGAAAAAGAACTTGCTGATGGTGCCGGTGGCCAGCAGCAGGAATGCCATGTTCCAGGCGATCCGCGAGCGCCACAGCAGACCGAACGAGATGACGATCAGCCCGCCGCCGATCAGCACCGGCGGCAGCAGGAACGGCGGCATGTTGAGCGTGCCGGACAGGATCGCGTCGCGGACGTGGGGTCGGAGCGCGGGGGATAAGGCTGCACGGATGTACCATATGGAGGAAGCGCCGGGCGCGACAACCGGTTTTCCGCCGTCCGCCGGGCGATGCACGCTGCGCGCGGAAATGTTGTGCCGGGCGCATGCGGAGTGGTAGGTCAAGCATCGCCGCCGGTGGGTTCGGGTTTCGCTGCGCGCCGCATGCCGTTTTGAGGAGCCGATGGAATCGATCCTGCTGCTGATTGACTGCGTCGCGATCATCATCGCGGTGCTGTGGTTCGTGCGCAATGCGACGCGGCCGCCGGGCGAACCGGTGGGCGGCCTGCTGCGCTTTCACCAGACGCCGCCGAACGAAGCGCTGCGGCCGAGCAAGGCCCGGCGGTAGGCGCGATGCGCGATATCCTGTTTCTCTCCGTGATGCTGACCATGGTGCCGCTGGCGCTGCGCTTTCCCGTGGTCGGCGTGATGGGCTGGGCCTGGACGGCGCTGCTGTCGCCGAATGACTGGCTGTACAGCTATATGTCCGTGGTGCCGTTCAACAAGCTGTTCGCTGGCGCCACCTTGATCGCCATGGCGCTGTCGGCGCGCCAACTGCGTTTTCGCATGAGTCCGGCTTTGTGGCTGCTGGTCTGCTCGCTGGTGGTGGGGACGATCTCGGCGGTGTTCGCGATCGATCAAGGCGATCCCGGGTGGCGGCTGTATTGGCAGTTCGTCAAGATCATCACCTTCGCCTTCGTGATCTCGGCGGTGGTGCGCACGCGGCTCGACATCCATGCCTTGCTGCTGGCGGTGGCGCTGGGGATGGGCTTCGTCGGGCTGTCGGAGGGGCTGTTCTACCTGGTGAGCGGCGGCGGGCATAAGATCATCGGCAACCCCAGCGTCGGCGACAATAACCAGCTGGCGGTGGCGCTGCTGATGGTGTTGCCGGTGGTGTTGTATCTCGCCCGGCAGGCCGAGGTCCGGCTGGTCAAGCTGGTCGGCTATGCCGCCGCGGCGTGCATCCTGACGGCGATCATCGGCACCTTTTCGCGCGGCGGCCTGGTCGGCCTGGTCGCGCTCGCCGGGTTCATGGTCGCGGGGAGCCGCCGGAAGCTCGCCGGGTTCATGATCATCGTCATCATGGGCCTGGTTGTCGTGCTGGTGGCGCCGGACACCTGGTACCACCGGATGGACACCATTACCGACGCCAGCCAGGATGGCTCGTTCATGGGGCGCGTGGTGGCCTGGAAGATCAGCACCATGATCGCGCTGGCGCGGCCGCTGTTCGGCGGCGGCTTTCATGCCGTGCAGCATGCGTTTGCCTGGGATTATTACGGCAGCAGCATGGCGATGCTCGATTTCATCCCGACGCCTCCGCCAACCAGTTTCCCGCGTGCCGCCCATAGCATCTATTTCGAGACGCTTGGGGATCTCGGATTTATCGGCCTGTCGCTGTTTCTCGCGCTGATGTTGCTGATCTACCGCAATGCCCGTGCGGTGCGGCGGCTTGCCCGCAACCGGCCGGAACTCAGCTGGGCCGCTGATCTGGGGTTTACGCTGCAGGCCAGCCTGGTGGGATACATGGTGGCGGGGGCTGCGGTGAGCGTCTCCTATGTCGATTTCTTTTATATACTGGTGGCGCTCAGCGTGGTGCTGCGCGGTCTGGTGGTCGCCGAGGCGCGATCGCCGGTGCCGGCGGCGCGAGCGCCGATGCGCGCGGGAGCGGCCGGATTGCGCCCGATCGGCAGCCCGGCGTTGCGATGGGGTGCGCCGCCGGAAGCGCGATGAGCGACGCTGGCATGGACGCAGGCCGCGCCGCACTTTAGGTAGCGGCATGATCAAGGCCGCCATCATCGGGATCGCCGGGCCCGTGCTTGCCGTCGAGGAGGCGGCGATGCTGCGCGCCGGGCGTCCGGCCGGGGTGATCCTGTTTGCCCGCAATATCGTCGACCGCGGGCAGTTGCGCCTGCTGGTCGCCGATTTGCGGGGCGTGCTGCCGGCCGGGGCGGTGCTGATGGTCGACCAGGAGGGCGGCCGGGTGGCGCGGTTGCGGCCGCCGCACTGGCTGGCGCATCCGGCGGCGGGCGCGCTCGGTGCGTTGCATGAGGCCGATCGCGCGGCGGGGCTGCGTGCGGGCTATCTGACCGGAGCGCTGATCGGGCTCGACAGCGGCGAGGCCGGCTTCGATGTGGTCTGCGCCCCGGTGCTGGACCTGCGGCGGGCCGGCGCCGATGCGGTGGTCGGCGACCGCGCTTATGGCGAGACCGCCGCGGTGGTCGCCGGCATGGCGCGCGCGGTGGCCGCCGGACTGCTGGCGGCGGGGGTGCAGCCGGTCGGCAAGCACGCTCCTGGGCATGGGCGGGCGGCGGTGGACAGCCATCTGGCACTGCCGGTGGTGCGTGGCGACGATCTCGGCGCCGACCTTGCGCCGTTCGCCGCGAACACCGACCTTGCCTGGATGATGACCGCCCATATCCTGTATCCAGCCTGGGATGCCGCGCGCCCGGCTACGCTGTCGCCGGTGGTGATCGGCGAGGTCATCCGCGGACGGATCGGCTATTCCGGGCTGCTGGTGTCCGACGACCTGGCGATGCGGGCGCTCAGCGGCACGCCGGCTGAGCGCGCGGTCGCGGCACTGGCCGCCGGCTGTGATATCGCATTGTATTGCCCTGGCGACGCCTCGGGCAGCGCGGCGGTGCTGGAGGCCGTGCCGCCGCTTACATCCTCGGCCGCCACACGGCTGGCCGCGGCCGCCGCCCTGGCGCGCCATCGCCGTCTGCCGCTCGATCGGGCGGCGCTGCTTGCCGAACGGAGTGCGCTGATCCCTTGACCGAAATCATTCTCTCGCTGCTCGCCGCGGTGCTGGCGATCACCCTGCACGAGGCGGCGCATGGCTATGCCGCCCTGGCTTTGGGCGACGACACCGCCAAGAGTATGGGCCGGCTGTCGCTGAATCCGCTGCGCCATGTCGATCGCTTCGGCACCATTCTGTTGCCGGGGTTCCTGGTGATCTCGCAACTGCTCACGCTGGGGCGGGTCGCGTTCCTGTTCGGCTGGGCGAAGCCGGTGCCGGTGGCGGCCTGGCGGTTCGCCAACCCGCGCCGGGGCATGATGATCGTCGCCGCGGCCGGGCCGGCGATGAACTTCTTCCTGGCCTGGCTCGGGGGGCTGGCGCTGTTCCTGCAGCCGATGCTGTCCGGCGGGCTGGCGGAGATGCTGGCGCAGTTCATCTACTACTTCATCCTGGTGAATCTGGTGCTCGGGCTGTTCAACCTGCTGCCGATCCCGCCGCTGGATGGCGGGCGGATCGCCGTCGGGCTGCTGCCGGAGCGGCTGGCGATGGTCTGGGCGCGGATGGAGCGGGCCGGCATCCTGGTGGTCCTGCTGGTGGTGTTCCTGTTGCCGCTGCTGTTGCAGGAATTCGGCATCGACTTCGATCCGGTCCGCGATGGGCTCGGCCGCGTGCTGCCGTGGGCGATCCGGCTGGTGCTGCAACTCTCCGGGCATGGCGGCGGTGGCTGAATCGCCGCCCCCCGAGCCTGTCCCCGCCGACGCGCTGCTGCTGCGGCTGGATGGGTTCGAGGGGCCGCTGGACCTGCTGCTGGAATTGGCGCGCGGGCAGAAGGTCGACCTCGCGCGGATTTCCATCCTCGCTTTGGTGGAGCAGTATCTGGCGGTGATCGAGGGCGCCCGCCGCATCCGGCTGGAACTGGCGGCCGACTGGCTGGTGATGGCGGCCTGGCTGACCTGGCTGAAATCCCGCCTGCTGCTGCCCAGCGGCAGCGAGGCGGCCGATGAGGCGGAGACCGCGGCCGAGATCCTGGCCGCCCGGCTGCGCGATTTGCAGCTGGTGCGCGCGGCGGCGATCTGGCTCGGCGGGCGGCTGCAACTCGGCCAGGACGTGTTCGCCCGTGGCGCCGCCGAGGACCTGACCGAGACCGACCGCTCCCGCCTCGCCGCCGACCTGCCCGGCCTGCTGCGTGCCTATCTGGCCGCGGCGCGGCGCGGCGCCAGCGGCCGGCGCTATCGCCCGGCGGCGCTTACCGTCTGGACGGTGCAGTCTGCACTCGCCCGGCTGGCGCAACTGGTCGGCTCGCTGCCGGATTGGGCCAGCCTGGAGCGGTTCCTGCCGGAGCACATGGCTTCGCCGATGGAACGCCGCGCGGCGCTGTCCAGCACCCTGCTCGCCGGCCTGGAGATGGCGCGCGGCGGCGCCATCCGGCTGCGCCAGGAGATCGCGTTCGGCCCGATCCTGGTTGGTCGCGGCCGGCATGATGCACCCCACGACACCCTGGATGAGCCCGACGATGTCCGACCCCACTGACCCCCCGCTGGCCGATCTGGAGGAGATGCTGCGGCTCGCCGAGGCGATGGCGTTCGCCTCGCCGGCGCCGCTGACCGCGCGCGCGCTGGGTAACGCACTGCCGGAGGGCAATGACGCCGATGCGGTGCTGGCAGCGCTGGCGGCGCGCTATGCCGGGCGCGGCGTGGAACTGGTGCAGGTGGCCGGCGGCTGGCAGTTCCGCACCGCGCCGGACCTCGCCGCCCGGCTGCGCCGCGTGGTGCAGGTGCCGCGCCGGCTGCCGCGCGTGGCGATGGAGACGCTGGCGATCATCGCCTATCATCAGCCGGTGACCAGGCCGGAGATCGAGGAAATCCGCGGCGCGGCGCTGTCGCAACAAACGCTGGACCAGTTGCTGGAGGGCGGCCTGGTGCAGCCGCGCGGCCGCAAGGAGACGCCGGGGCGGCCGACCATGTGGGGCACCACGCCGGCCTTCCTGGCGCAATTCGGGCTGAACGATCTGGGCGACCTGCCGCGCCGCCAGGATCTGTTCGTCGAGCCGCCGTCGCAGCCGAGCCATGCGTCGCCACCGCCGTCGCCGGCCGGGGAACAGACCTTGCCGGAACCGGAAGGATGAGCGTGGCGGGTTCCGCCAGAATCGGTTTCCTGCTAGCTACCGGGTACAGGAGAGTGGCGGCGCGAATGACCAGTACGGCACCGATGGACGGGCCCGTGATCCATGTTTGACTTGGCATGGACGGAGATCGCTGTGGTGGTGGTGGTGGCGCTGATCGCCATCGGCCCCAAGGACATGCCGGTGGCGCTGCGTGCGGTCACCAACGCCATCAAGAAGGCGCGCCGGATGGCGTCCGAATTCCAGACCCATGTCGACGAGATGGTCAAGGATGCCAATCTCGACGAGGTGCGCAACCAGATCAACGAAATCCGCAATTTCGACGTGAAGGGCGCGGTGGAGCGGGCGGTGGACCCGGACGGGTCGCTTAGCTCCACCTTCGCGTCGAACCCGCTCGACCCGGAAGGCTGGAGCAGCAGCGACGAACCGGCCCCGCCGGCGGTGGAGCAGGCCGAACTGGAGCCGGAGCCGCTGGACCCGGAGCTGCTCGCCATCCCGGCCTTCATCCCGCCGCAGATCGCCCGCCCGCCGAGCCCGCCGGCCTTCGTGCCGCCGGCGACCGTGCTGCACCCCGCGCCGCGCGCCTGAACGCCGCGCGCGCCATCCGACAGGACCATCGTGGCAAAGACCGAACCGGAAGACGTGATCGACGACAAGCCGATGCCGCTGCTCGATCATCTGATCGAACTGCGCACCCGGCTGCTGTGGTCCGCGGTGGCGTTCTTCCTCGCGTTCTTCGTCTGCTATTATTTCTCCGGCCATATCTACAAGTTCCTGGCACAACCGCTGGCCGATGTGTTCGCCAACAACCACGAAGCCCGGCGGATGATCTACACCAGCCTGACCGAGGCGTTCTTCACCTACATCAAGGTGGCGTTCTTCGGCGCGGCGTTCATCTCGTTCCCGGTGGCCGCGACGCAGCTTTGGCTGTTCATCGCGCCGGGGCTGTATCGCAGCGAGAAGCGGGCGATGGCGCCGTTCCTGGTGGCCTCGCCGATCCTGTTCCTGATGGGCGCGGCGCTGGCGTATTATTTCGTCTTCCCATTCGCCTGGAAGTTCTTCATCAGCTTCGAAAGCCCGGGGGGCCATGGCGGCATCGCGATCCAACTCGAGGCCAAGGTCGGCGAGTATCTCGACCTGGTGATGAAGCTGATTTTCGCCTTCGGCATCGCCTTCCAGCTCCCGGTGGCGCTGTCGCTGATGGCCAAGGTCGGCATCGTCACCTCCAAGGGCCTGAAGAAATACCGCCGCTACGCCATCGTCGGCATGTTCGTGATCGCAGCGGTGCTGGCGCCGCCGGACGTGATCACCCAGTGCGGCCTCGCCCTGCCGTTGATCGGGCTGTACGAATTGTCGATCTTCGCGGCGAAGTTCGTCGAGCCGAAGCGGGTCGATGACGACGAGGACGAGGGCGACGGCGAGGCCAAGACATGATCCGGCATCGCCCGATCCGGCAAGGCGGTGCGCGGGACCGATCGCAGCGCTGGCGCGCCCCCTGACGCCGCCGCGTTCCATGCCCTGATTGCCCCCGAAAGGGACCGAACATGCACGATATCCGCACCATCCGCGCCGATGGCGCAGCCTTCGACGCCGCCCTGGCCCGCCGCTTCCTGGCGCCGATGTCCGAGACATTGCTCAAGCTGGACGCCGAGCGACGCGACGCCGTTGCCTTCGTCCAGGCGGCGCAGGAGCGGCGCAACGCGATCTCCAGGCAGATCGGTGAACTGAAGCGGCGCGGCGAGGCGACCGACGAACTGGAAGCCGAGGTCGCCGCGCTGCGCGGCGATCTGCTCGACGCCACCAAGGCGCGCGCCGCGACGCTGGACGAGGAGTTGCAAACCGCGCTGGCCGCCATCCCGAACCTGCTCGACCCCGACGTGCCGGATGGCCCGGACGAGGCCAGCAACGTGGTGCTGAAGCAGGTCGGCGAACCGCGCCCGCTGGGCTTTCCGGCGCGCCAGCATTTCGAACTCGGCGAGGCGCTCGGGATGATGGATTTCGAGACCGCAGCCCGCATCGCCGGCAGCCGCTTCACCATCCTGCGCGGCCCCCTGGCCCGGCTGGAACGCGCGCTCGGCCAGTTCATGCTCGATTTGCACACCAGCGAGCACGGCTATACCGAAATCGCGGTGCCGACGCTGGTGAACGACGCCGCGATGTTCGGCACCAACCAGTTGCCGAAATTCGCCGAGGACAGCTTTCGCACCACCGATGGCCGCTGGCTGATCGCCACCTCGGAAATCCCGCTGACCAATATGGCGGCCGGCCAGATCCTGGCCGAAAGGCAGTTGCCGATCCGCGTCACCGCGCTCACCGACTGCTTCCGCAGCGAGGCGGGCGCCGCCGGGCGCGACACGCGCGGCATGCTGCGCCAGCATCAGTTCCGCAAGGTGGAACTGGTTTCCATCGCCCATCCCGACCACAGCGAGGCCGAGCAGCAGCGCATGACCGGATGCGCCGAGCGGGTGCTGGAATTGCTCGAACTGCCGTATCGCCGAGTGCTGCTCGCTGCCGGCGACACCGGCTTCGGCGCCGCGCGTACCTTCGATCTGGAAGTCTGGCTGCCTGGTCAGGCGGCGTGGCGGGAAATCTCCTCCTGCTCCAACACCCGCGCCTTCCAGGCCCGGCGGATGAATGCGCGGTTTCGCACCGCCGACGGCAAGACGGTGGCGCATGTCCATACCCTGAACGGCTCCGGGGTCGCGGTCGGCCGGGCGCTGGTGGCGGTGATGGAAAATTATCAGCAGGCCGATGGCGGCATCGCAATACCGGCGGTGCTGCGGCCGTGGATGGCGGGGCTGGAGCGGATTAGTCCGAAATAACGTCCTACAACTCGGTTTCAGCCGGCGTGGCATCTGGCGACACGGCGAACGCTCGTGTAATCGTGGCAAACGGTTGATCTTTGCCAGGAAACGTCGAGATGCCATTTCAGCCCATTCGGCGCCTTGCTGCGGCGGCGGCCCTGCTGCTCGCGGCGTCGCTGCCGGCGCACGCCCTGACGTTCGATCTCAAGTTCCTGGACGGAACTTCATCGGCCGTCGCGGCCGGCTTTCAGACCGCTGCCGACGCCTGGTCGCAACTGCTGAGCGATCCGGTCACGGTCAGCCTGACGCTCGGAACCAGCGCCAGTCTCGGCACCGGCATCCTGGCTTCGACTTACGCACAGTTCGCCAGTTTCAACTATAACGATGTTTATACCGCGCTCGGGTTGGATCGCACCAGCGCCACCGATACCACCGCCTACGCCAACCTGCCGGTCGGCAATGTGCCGCTGTTGATCAACTACACCGCCGACAACCCAAACGGGATTGGCAGCGCCACGCCCTATATCGATACCAACGACAGCGCCAACAACACCACCATCCGGATGACCAGCGCCAATGCCCGCGCCCTAGGTCTGACCGCGAACCCCGGCCAGAACAGCAGTTGCATCGGCACGTGTGATGGTTACATCGTCTTCAGCAGCACGTTCAGCTACGACTACGACCCGAGCGACGGCATCACGTCCGGCGCGTTCGATTTCATCGGCCTCGCCGAGCACGAGATCGGCCATGCGCTCGGCTTCATCAGCGGTGTCGATATCCTGGACACGAATTCGCCCAGCAATCTTGGCTACTACAATGCCGATCAGTTCACTAACCTGTCGCCGCTCGACCTGTTCCGCTGCTCCACGACGACTCAGGCCGATCAGGCCCTGTATCCCGGCCTGCGCGACTTTACCGCCAACACCAGCGCCAAATTCTTCTCGATCGACGGCTGCCGGACCGCCGATCTCGGTGGCAGCTTCTCGACCGGCGTCACGCACGGCGATGGCAGGCAGGCCAGCCACTGGAAGGACGGGCAATCGTTTGGCCTGATGGACCCGACCGCCAGTCCTGGCGAAAAACTGGCCATCTCGCCGCTCGATCTTCAGGCGTTCGATGCGATCGGCTGGAACCTGACTTCGGTGCCGGAGCCGGCTTCGCTGCTGCTGCTCGGCAGCGGGCTGGTCGGGCTCGTCGGTGTCCGCCGCCACGGCCGGTTCCGCCGCGGCTGAATCCGCCTTAGCATCCTTCCGCCGGCCGTATGCCTGGGGAGGATTCATGAGCAAGCGCTTCGCCTTTATCGGGCTGGACCATCGCCACGCCTACGAGCTGACGCAGTATCTGATCGAGGCCGGCATGGAATGCGCCGGCTATTGGCCGACCACCACCGATCAGGGCGTGCTCGCCGGCTATCGCAAGCGCTTTCCGCACCTGCCGGAGGTGGCCGATAAGCAGCGGCTGCTGGATGATTCCGGTATCGACGTCATCGTCAGCGCCGCGGTGCCGCGCGACCGGGCGCCGCTGGCGATCGAGGCGATGCGCCGCGGCAAGGACGTGATGGTCGACAAGCCCGGCATCACCAGCTTCGCGCAACTGGCCGAGGTGGAGCGCGTGGTGGCGGAGACCGGGCGCATCTTCTCGGTCTGCTTCTCCGAGCGCTTCCAGACCCCGTCCACCGCGATGGCGCTG
>DATJEA010000153.1:0-4418 GCA_035497095.1 Acetobacteraceae bacterium
CCGGCGTGCACCTGGTCTATGTCGAGAGCATGGAGGCGGTGGACGAGGGCATAAGCCCGGCCGATCTCGGCTTCGATGCCTGCGTCGAATTCCCGCCGCATGGCCGCGCCGTGCCCAGCGCCAGCAGCGTGCAGATCACCAAGCCGGGCTGGAGCGGCTACCGCTACGACTACCCCGAGACGGTGCGCGCCTTCGTCGACCGGCCCTCGGTCGCCTATACCCGCTATCCGGCGGTGTTCCCGAGCTGGGACAACACGCCGCGCCAGCCGATGCGCGGCACCAGCTTCGACGCCGCCACCCCGGAGGCGTTTCGCGTCTATGTCGAGGCGAAGATCGACGAGGTCCGCAGCTTCCATATGCGCGACGAGCGGCTGCTGTTCGTCAATGCCTGGAACGAATGGGCCGAGGGCACCCATCTGGAGCCCGATACCGGGCACGGCCATCGCTGGCTGGAGGCGTTGCGCGACGCGGTTGCGGCGAAGAGCTGGGCGTGATGAAGGCGCCTGCTCCCGGTCCCGCGCTGGACGACATCGCGGTTACCGTCATCGGCCATCCCTGGGCGCCGATCGGCATGGGCGAGCAGCTGCGCAGCCATCTGCTGGCCGGCAACGCGGTCGGCCTGCAGCATCGGGTGTTCGATATTTTCCGCTATGCCCAGCGCGGCGACCCGGCGCATGCCAGCCTGGCGGAGCCGCTGGAGTGCCGCGAGGTGGCGCCCGGCATCCGCATCTTTCATGTCAACGGCGACGAGGTGGATCGGGTCATCGAGGCGTTCGAGGCGCAGGGCAACGACTTCGCCGCCGGCTACAACATCGTCGTCCCGGCCTGGGAGTTGCCGAGCTACCCGGCGGAATGGGCGGAGAAGCTGCGCCGGTTCGACGAAGCCTGGGCGATCTCGGCGTTCGTCCAGTCGGCGCTGGCGGCTGCCGGCATCAGCGCGCCGCTGATCGGCCAGGCGATCGAGCCGCCGCCCGGCCCGCTGCTGTCGCGCCGCCATTTCGGCATCCGCGAATCCGCTTTCGTGCTGCTGACCTTCTTCGACCTGTCCTCCTATGCCAGCCGCAAGAACCCGTTCGCGGTGGTCGAGCTGTTCAACCGGCTGCGGGCCGAGGCGCCGTTCCGCGACCTGCACCTGGTGCTGAAGGCCAAGAACGGCGAGCGTGATGCGCAGGAATGGGCCGCCGGCGTGGCCAGCGATCCGCAGATCCGGGTGATCGACACGCCGCTCGACACGCTCGGCGTGCGCAGCCTGATCAATGCCTGCGACTGCTTCGTCTCGCTGCATCGCGCCGAGGGCTTCGGGCGCGGCCCGGGCGAGGCGATGGCGCTGGGCCGCCTGGCGATGGCCACCGGCTGGTCCGGCAATGTCGATTTCATGACCAGGGACAATTCCCTGCTGGTGCGCCACAGCATGCTGGAGCTGGCGCCGGATGACTACCCGCATGGGCAAGGCCAGAGCTGGGCCGATCCCGACCTCGCCGATGCCTGCGCGCTGCTGCGGCCGGTGCTCGACGACCCCGCCCGCGGCGCCGCCATCGCCCGCCGCGGCCAGGCCGAGGTGTTGCGCAGCCACGGCAACCGCGCCGTCGGGCTGCGCATCCTGGCCCGGCTGGAGGAGATCGCCGCCGGTTTCGCCAAATTCGCGCCCGGCGGCAAGGCGCCGCGCTGCCGCAAGCCGCAGTAACGAGCCTCCCACGTCCGGCCAGACCATTCGGCCACGGCCGGTTGCAGCGGTCGATATTGTAACGACCGAGGCCCAACGTTCGACAATCACCATTGCGTGCCGCGGAGGCGGTGCAGCGACCAGGGCGATCACCAGCGTTGATCGTCCGTGAATATGAGATCATTGACTATAAATTGATCCAGGGCGGGCGATGCGAGATTTCAAATATGATCAATATGAAATTTATCGTTTCAATCGAATGATGAACTAGTAAATCATATTTGGTTTTTGATATTCTGGACTCTTTCCAGTATCAGAGTGTCCGCTCCATCATGTGCATGAACTGCGACCTGACCGAAGCCCTCGGCGCCTTCGCCACCCGAGCCGCGACAGCCGCGCCGCGTCCCCCGTTCAGTCAGGCGCTCGGGCGGCGGCGCTTCGTCGGCACCAGCCTGGCCTGCGTCGCCGCGATCCCGGCATCGGCTGTTCTGGCGTCCGCCGCGTCGGCGCAAACCATGCCGCGCCAGCAGGTGGCGCCGGCGGCGACGCCGAACCTGGTGTTCCGCGGCGGCATCATCCACACCGTGGCCGCCGGCCAGCCCTGGGCCGAGGCGGTGGCGATCCGCGACAAATCCATCATCGCCGTCGGCAGCAATGCCGAGATCGGCAAACTGGTCGGCCCCGCGACGAAAGTGGTCGAACTGAATGGCCGCCTGATGCTGCCCGGTTTCGTCGAGGGACATACCCACCCGATCCTCGGCAGCTTCTTTTCGGCCGGCGTTGACCTGCAACTCCCCAGCAGCGACGACGCGTTGGCGGCGATCGCGCAGTTCGCCAAGGCTCATCCGACCGGGGCAGTGCGCGGCTTCGGCTGGCGGGTGGACATGTTCCCGCCGGATGGCCCCAGCAAGGCGGCGCTCGATCGCATCCTGCCCGACCGCCCGGCGTTCTTCTTCGCGATCGATGGTCACAGCATGTGGGTGAACAGCAAGGCGCTGGAAATCGCCGGCGTCACCCGCGACACGCCCGACCCGGTTCCCGGATTCAGCTTTTACGTCCGCGATGCCAGCGGCGAACCGACCGGCTATATCATGGAGACCGTCGCGGCGCTGGCGACCGTGAACGCGGTGGAGCCGATCTCCCCTGCCGCGATGGGCGATCTGCTGGAGGGCTGGCTGCCGAAGGCCGCCGCGGCCGGCATCACCAGCGTCTACGACGCTGGCGTGCCACCGATCGGTGACGACCAGGCCGCGCTGATCGCCCTCTACACCGATCTCGAACGCCGCGGCCGGCTGCCGTTCCGCGTGGTTGCCTCCTATCTGGTGAAAGCGCCGCCGATCGGGCACGCCGTCCGCGACGCCGTCGCCCTGCGCCGGCGCATCGACACCGAACTGGTACAGGTCCGCATGCTCAAGATCGTCGGTGACGGCACCCAGGCCGGCTATACCGCATTGCTGCTGGAGCCCTATGCCGACAAGCCTGACACACGCGGCGAATCACCGTTCTCGCAGCAGCAATGGACCGCGCTGATCACCGAGGCGGATGCCGCCGGCCTCGACGTTCATGCCCACGCCTGCGGCGAAGGTACCGTACGCCGGGCGCTCAACGGTTTCGAGGCAGCGATCGCCGCCAACCCGAAGCGGGACCGTCGGCACACCATCGCCCATCTGGTGCTGGTCGATGCCGCCGACATTCCGCGCTTCACCAAGCTCGGGATCAACGCCGAGTTCTCCGCCAACTGGATGTCGGCCGATCCGGACTCGGCGGGCACCATGCTGGAACGCTATGGCCCGGAGCGGCACAGGCAGATCTACCGCCCGCGCGCGATGCTGAATGCCGGGGCGAGGATTTCGTTCGGCACCGACTGGCCGGCGGCCGGGTATTTCGCGACCTACAAGCCGCTCGACGCGATCCAGATCGCCGTCACCCGCCAGTTGATCGGCAAGCCTGATGCCCCGGTGCTTGAACCGGCAGACGAGCGGCTGGACCTCGAACAGGCGATCCACGCCAACACCATGGGCGCCGCGTATCAGTTACACCTGGAGCATCAGGTCGGCTCGATCGAGGTTGGCAAACTGGCCGACCTGGTGGTGCTGGAGAAGAATATCTTCGCGGTCGACAAGCACGATATCGCCAAGACGCGCATCGATATGACGGTCATGAACGGCCGGTTCACCCACGGCGCCGGTTGATTGACTTTCGCTGCGGGCCGGGCTTGGCTCCTCCCCGCAACGGGAGGCGCCAATGTCGATCACCCAGACCAGACCCGCCCCGCTCACCGGCCGCCAGGCCTGGACCGGCGCCGAGCTTGCCGCCTCCGGCGACTGGGTTCGCTCGCTGGACGACGCCAATCGCGCCGAACTGGACGCGGCGTTGCGCCATCTGGAGAGCCTCGACCGGCCGCTATTCGGCTTCTCCCGCGCCGATTTCCCGCTGCCGCGCACCGCCGCGCTGCTGGCCGAGATCGCCGATGAACTGGAGCATGGGCGCGGCGCGGTGCGTCTGCGCGGCCTGCCGGTGCAGCGTTATTCCGAGGATCAGTTGCGCCGCATCTTCTGGGGCATCGGCCGGCATCTCGGCACCGCGGTCTACCAGAACGCCAATGGCGAGATCATGGGCGAGGTGCGCGACGAAGCCAAACTCGCGGCCAAGACCTATGACGAGACCGCCGAGGGGGCGGTCGCCTCCGCCCGCGCCCGCTCGCGCTCCACCGGCCCGCTGCGCTGGCACACCGACCGCTGCGACGTGATCGCGC
>DATJEA010000154.1:0-19345 GCA_035497095.1 Acetobacteraceae bacterium
CCGAGGGCGGCCAGGATGTGCTGATCGTGTTCGACGATCTCACCCACCATGCCCATTCCTACCGCGAATTGTCGCTGCTGCTGCGCCGGCCGCCGGGGCGCGAGGCGTTTCCCGGTGACATCTTCTATGTTCACGCCCGCCTGCTGGAACGCGCCGGCCAGTTCGCGGCCGCGGTTGGCGGCGGCTCGATCACGGCGCTGCCGGTGGTGGAAACCCAGGCGGAGAACCTGTCGGCCTACATCCCGACCAACCTGATCTCGATCACCGACGGGCAGATCTACCTGTCGCCGCGCCTGGTGCGCAGGAACCAGTTTCCGGCGGTCGATCTTGGCGTCTCGGTATCGCGCGTCGGCGGCAAGGCGCAAAGCCGGGTGATGCGCGACATCGCCGGCAATTTGCGGATCACGCTGTCGCAGTTCGAGGAGTTGGAGGAGTTCGGCCGCTTCGGCACCAGGCTGGATGAGGCCACCCGGGCGCGGCTCGCCCGCGGTGCGGCGGTGCGGGCCGCGCTGCGACAGCCGGAGCGTGACCCGATCGCGGCGGCCGAGCAACTCGCCGTGCTGGTCTGCGCCATGGAGGGGCTGCTCGACGGCCTGGACGAAGCGGCGACGTCGGCGGCAATGGGCGCGATCCGTGCGGCGGTAGGCGCTGGCGACGATCGCATCACGCAAGCGGCTACATCGGGCGGCAAACTGGGCGCCGAGGCTCGCGCGGGTATCATCGCGCTGGGGCGCAGCGCGCTGGCGGCAATCGGAAAAGACGATGGCCGAGTCGCTTGAACGGCTAACCCGGCACACCGCAACGCTGCAGAGTATTCGCGGCATCGTGCGGACGATGAAGACAATGTCGGCGATCAACGCGCTGCCTTATGAACAGGCGGCGCAGGCGATTGATGCCTATCGCGACACCGTGCTGGACGGGTTTCGCGCTTTGCTGCATCACGCCGGCCGGCTGCCGCGCGCGCCCGAGCGGCCGATGCGGCAGGTGATCGTCGCGATGGGCTCGGACCATGGCCTGTGCGGCAACTACAACGAGGTGCTGGCCGCCGAGGTGATCCGCCATCCGGCGGCGCGCGACGGTGCGCGGATCATCTGCGTCGGCGCCCAGATGGCCGACGCACTGGCCGGCGAGGGTCTGAGGGCCGAAGTCACCCTGCTGCCGCCGGCCACTGCCGATGGTCTGGGCCGGCTGTCCGGCGAGTTGGTCACCCGCTTGGAGCAGAGCCGCGGCGATGGCGAGATCGAGGTCGTGCTGGTCTATACCCAGCGCGAGGCGCATGGCCGTCAGGCCGCGGTCTCGCAGCGCCTGTTGCCGCTGGATGACGCGTTGCTCGATGACCTTGCCCGCAACCCGTGGCGCTCGCGCAGCCTGCCGCAACTGGGCCTGCCGACGCCGGCGCTGCTGGCGGTGCTGATCCGCAACCTGCTGTTCGCCACGCTCTACCGGGCCGCGGCAGAGGCGTTGGTCACCGAAAATGCCGCCCGCCTGGCCCGGATGCAGCAGGCGGAACAATCGGTTGATGAGCGGCTGGAGGTGCTGCTGACCGAGGCGAGGCTGGTGCGGCAAAGCGAGATTACCGGCGAGTTGCTCGACGTGATCGTGGGGTTCGAGGCCCTGAAGGGTCGGGAGCGGCGCCGGCGAACAGCGCAGCAGCGTGAGGCAGGCAGGCTGTGCCCGCCGTCGTAACACCTACTGCCTGCGGCCGGCGGTTGCCGATTTCGCGACAACCGCGACGATGACCCAGAACAGCAGCCTGACCGTCAGCGCGCCCACGGTTCGCATCTCGAAAGCGCCGCCGCTCACAGCATGAATGGCGAATGCCACCGCAATCAGCGCCGTCGCTGCCGCGAGGAGGATCGCCGCATACGCCGCCCAGCGGTGGCGCCGGAGCAGCCCCGCTCCGGCAAGGATATAGACAAAACCGGCAAAGAAATTGAACCAGAGCACAAACGGCACCGCGTTGCCGACCGCGGTGCGCGCCTCTGGGCCGCCGAACAGCGCGGTCCCTCCGGCGTATAGTGTCATGGCGCCAAACGCCATCGCCGCCACTGCCAGCCACGGCAAAACCCGATATCTGCTCATGCCGCCTTGCTCCTTCGCATTCACCGCGCTCACTCGAACCCGATGCCCTGGCCCATTTCTTCTTCGGTTCTGCCGTCGCGGATGTGGTAGATGCGCTTGAACGTTGGGATGATCTTCTCGTCGTGGGTCACCACGATGATCGCGGTCTGATACTGCCTGGCCATCTCGTTCAGGATACCCACCACTGCCAGCGCCCGGGCGCCATCGAGCGGCGCGGTCGGTTCGTCGGCCAGCACCACCGGCGGCCGGTTGACCAGCGCGCGGGCGATCGAGACCCGTTGCTGCTCGCCGCCGGAAAGCTGCGACGGCATGGCGCTGGCACGGTGGCCGACGTCCAGCGCCGCCAGCAGTTCACGTGCGCTGCGGCGGGACTCGGCGTTGGAGCGGCCAGCCAGCATCGGCAGCAGCGCCACGTTGTCGGTGACATCGAGGAACGGGATCAGATATGGCGCCTGGAAGATGAAGCCGATCTTGTCACGCCGCAGCGCCCGCAGATCGGCAATCTTCCAGCCGTCGTCATAGATCACCTCGTCGCCCAGGATCATCCGCCCGGCGGTCGGCTCGATCACCGCACCCAGGCATTTCAGCAGCGTGCTCTTGCCCGAGCCGGACGGCCCGATCAGGCCGACCACCTCACCGGCGGCGACATGCATGTTGACGTCCTTCAGCGCATCCACCGCGGTGTCGCCGGCGCCGTAGCGCTTGCGCAGCCGCTCGATATGGATGCCCTTGCCCCGCACTTCAGTTATGGATACTTCAGCCACCGATCGCCTCCGCCGGGTCCACCCGCAAGGCCGCGCGGATCGCCACTACGCTGGCCAGCACGCAGATCACCACCACGGCGATGAACCCGCGCACCGCGTCGCCCGATTCCAGCAGCACATATTTGGGAAAGATCGGCGCCCAGAAGGTGGCGGCGACCTTGCCCACCACGAAGCCGATCAGCCCCAACCCCACCGCCTGTTGCAGGATCATGCCGGCAATGGTGCGGTTCCTGGTGCCGATCAGCTTCAGCACCGCGATCTCGCGAATCTTGCCGAGTGTCAGAGTATAGATGATGAAGGCGACAATCGCCGCGCTGACCACGGCGAGGATCACCAGGAACATGCCGATCTGCTTCGCCGAGGTGGCGATCAGCTTGCCGACCAGAATCCCGTCCATCTGCGGCCTTGTATACACCTGCAACCGCTTCCAGCGGGCGATCGGCCCGGCCACCTCCTCGGCGGTATAGCCGGGCTTGATCTGCACCAGCACGGCGTTGACGTAGGGGTTGCTGCTTTGCGAGGCGATCACCGCATCGGCGAGCCCCGGCACGCCAGGCCGATCGAATGCCGGATTGGCCAACGTTCGCCGCCGCTGCTGCATTATCGCGTCGTTGTCCTTGAGAAACTGCGCCGCCTGCGCGTCCTTCAGCGGGATGAAGATCATCGGGTCGCCGCTCGCCGACACCATCCGCCGGGTCAGCCCAACGACGGTATAGCGATCGCGGCGGATCTGGATCACGTCCCCCAGACTGAAGCCGGCGGCAACATCGGCCACCGCTTCATAATGGCTGCGGGTGATATGCCGGCCGCTGACCAGATAGCCCGGTTGCCCCGGCTCACCCGGGCCGCCGGGCACCACGCCGACCACCATCGCGCGCACGTCGCGTTCGCCTTGGCGTATCTGCCGAATCTGGCGCACCTGCATGGTGAAGTAGGTGACATTGGCCGCCCGCGCCACGCCCGGCATGCCGAGGATGCCGCGGTACAGATCGTCATACACGCTCGACGGTTCGGCATAAGGCCCGAGCGTGTCTTTCTGCACCACCCAGAGATCGGCGCCGCTGTTGTCGAGCAGCACCTTGGCATCATCCACCATGCCGCGATACACGCCGGCCATCGTTAGCGTCACGCCGATCAACAGCCCCAGCCCGACACCGGTAAAGACGAACTTGCCCCAGGCGTGCAGGATGTCACGGCCGGCGAGACTGATCATGGCGACGCACTCGCCAGCGTCTCGACAACCTTGATGCGGCTACGCCTATGCAGGCTGCCCTGGCTGTAGACCACCACGCGCTCACCGGTGTCGAGTCCGTCGAGAATCTGCACCCGCCCATCGAGGTCGGATGCGCCCAGCTTGACCGGGGCATAACGCAGCGTACTGTCCCGCAGCGCCCAGACGCCCAACTGCCCGCCAACCCGATGCAGGCTGGCGTTGGGCAGCACGGTGTCGTCGCCCAGCGCCGGCAGCGTCACGGTCACCTCGGCGAGTTCGCCGATCGGCGGCAGGGTTTCCGGCAGCCTGTCGAACACCACCTTGGCCAAGGTTTCCTCAGTCACCGCGTCCGCCACCGGTTCCACGCGCAGCACGTGCCCGGCGATCGGCTGCCCGGCCCGGGACCGCAGCACGATCCGGGCCGGCAGCCCGGCGCGCAGCCCGGCGAGGCCCAACTGATCGAACCGCACGTTGACCCACAGGCTCGCCGGATCGATTACTTCCACCACCGTCTGCCCCGCGATCACCGTGGTGCCAGGATCGGCAGCGCGCTGCACCACCAGGCCAGCAACCGGCGCCACCAGCCGCAGATTGGCGCGTTGCTGGATCACCCCGTCACGCTCGGCGCGGGACCGGGTGAGAGCATGGCCGGCGGCCTCCAGATTGGCGCGCGCCGCCGCCAATCCGGCCTGCGCCACCTGGCGATCCTGCCGCTTGCTCTCCACCGTCATCGCACTCGCGGTGCGCGTCTGCCCGAGTTGCTCATAGCGTTGCGCCTGGGCGTCGGCATACCCCGCGCGGGCCGTGGCATCCTGCACCTGCGCCTGCGCCGCCAGCAGATTGGCCTCGGCGCTGTTGATCGCGGCGTCCAGTGCGGCGATGCGATCGTTGACGTCCACCGGGTCCATCTCTCCCAGCACCTGGCCGGCCCGCACAAGGTCGCCGACCTGCACGCCAACCTGCTTGAGCCGCCCGGCAACCGTTGGCCCGATCTTGTAGGTATAGCGCGCCTCCACGGTGCCGATGCCGAACAGCGCGGGGGTGATCGCACGGCTTTCCACGGTGGCAACGGTGACCGGCACTGGCGCCAGTGGCCCGGAGTGCCACGCCACGTACAGCACCAGCGCCAGCAATGTCCCGAGCACACCAAACAGCCCGAGCGTGCGGCCGCGCAGCGACAAGCGTTTCATGACATGCTCCTGATTGCCCGGCGATAGAGGGCGAACAGCGCCGGCCCTTGCACCCGCATACGCCCCACATCCCCGGCCAGCATCGCCTGCATCAACAGGCCCTGCACAGTGCCGATGAATAGCGTCGTCGCTGCGGCGGTATCGATCTCGACGGCAATCTCGCCTGCGGTCTTGCCCGCTTCGATCAGCCGCACCAGCCGCTCCCGGTACTGCCCGAGCAAGGCGCGCACCATCCGCTTGCAGGTGGTGTCCTCGGCGCGCTGCAACTCGCCGAAGATCATGCGCGGCACGCCGGGATAGGTGGCGGCGAAGGCGACATGGGTCAGGAACACCGCCTCCAGCGCCGCCAGCGGCGACCCCGCTGCCTCGATCGCCCGATCGACCCGGGCCAGCAGATGCTCAGCGACCCAGGCGATGACCGCCTGCCAGATCGCGTCCTTGCTCGGGAAATGGCGAAACAGTGCCCCCTGCGTCAGGTTCATCCGGCTGGCTATCGCCGCCGTGGTGATCTCGCTCGGGTTCTGCTCGCCGGCCAACTCGACAACCGTTGCCACCGTCACGGCGCGGCGTTCATCGGCGGGCAGGTTCCTGGCTCTGGATGGCATGATCGTGGCACCGCAAAAGAGAGTAATTGATCACTCACTTAAGCGGTCCACGGAACACATACAAGCCCAGGCGCCAGGGCTGCCGTCAGTCAGGCTTCAGTCGGCGTGGTACCATGCTGCACATTGCGGCTGATCGCCGGAATGCCGGTCTGCTCGCGGCACACCCGGGCCAGCGCGGCAACGCCGTCGCGGATCACCTCGATGCTGGGCATGGCGAAGCAGAGCCGCAGATGCGATTTGGCGGCCTCGCCGTTCACCGCCCATTCCGGGCCGGGGTTGAAGGCGATGCCGGCATCGGCGGCCGGTTTGATCAGGCGGCGCACGTCCACGGCATCCGGCAGGCGAAACCACAGGAAGATGCCGCCAAGCGGAGTCCAGGTTTCTGCCGCGGTGCCGAATTCGGCGGCGATCGCCTCCTGCATCGCCGCCAGCTTGCCGGCCAGCACCTTGTTGAGATGGGTCAGGTGGGCGTCGAAGTGCTTGGAGAAGTATTCCGCGACCACCATCTGGTCCACCGCCCCGGTGCCGGCGTCGCCTTTCAGCGGCAGCAACTGCGCCAGCACCGGCCAGCTTGCGGTGATGTAGCCGAGGCGCAGCGCCGGGGCGAGCGATTTCGAGAACGATCCGATATGGATCACGCAGGACGGATCGAGCGCGTAGAGCGCCGGCGGCGCCTCGATCACCCAGGTGAGATCGGTGTAGCATTCGTCCTCGAAGATCGGCACGCCGAAGCGTTTGGCCAGCGCGATCAACCGGTGCCGGCGCTCCAGCGGCAGCACCGAGCCGGTGGGGTTCTGGATGGTCGGGATGGTGTAGATGAAGCGCGGCAGCCTGCCCTGTGCTGCCATGCCGGCCAGTTGCGCCTCCAGCGCGTCCATCACCAGGCCATGCTCGTCGAGCTTGGCGCCGACCACGTTGAAGCCGAGCTTGCGGAAGCGCGACAATGCGCCGCCATAGGTGAATTCCTCCATCATCACCGTGTCGCCGGCCTTGGCCAGCAGGCTCACCACCATGTCGATGCCCTGGTTGGAGCCAGAGGTGATGATGACGTCTTCCATGCCGCAGGTGATGCCGCGGCGCAGCAGCTTGGAAGCGACGAAGCTGCGCAGCCCCTCATAGCCCTGCGGACCCTGGGCGAGGTGGTACATCGCCAGCTTCGAACCTTCGCGCTTCAGCACCGCGGCGGCGGCCTCGGCCAGGCCCTCGCATGGGATCTGCACCGGGTCGTTGTTGCCGCCGACGAAATGGTATTTCGGCAGGCCGGTGAAGCGCGGCGCCGGGGCGGGGAGGCCGGGGGTGAAATGCTGCGACAAGTCGAAGGCGGCGTCGTTCATGGGGCGGGATTCCTTGGGCGCTGCCGGGGATCGGATCAGGCGCCGCCGTCGATGGTGAGGATCGTTCCGGTGGTATAGCCGGACTGCGGGCTGGCCAGGAAGGCGACCGCGGCGGCGATCTCCTCCGGCCGGCCCATGCGGCCGAACGGGGCCTGCGCGCTGTACTCGGTCCAACGGTCCTCGTCGCCGAACTGTTCCTTGGCGCGGAAGCGTTGCAGCATCTCCATCCGCTCGGTGGCAGTGGCGCCGGGGTTGATGCCGACGACGCGGATATTGTCGGTCTGGCTGGCATGGCCGAGCGCGCGGGTGAACGCCATCAGCGCCGCGTTGCCGGTGGCGCCGGCGATGTAGCCGGGCGGGAATTTCTCGCCGGCGCCGCCGATCACATTGACGATCACGCCGCCGCCGCGCGCCGCCATCACCGGGTAGATCTGCCGGCATAGCGAGATGAAGCCGAACACCTTGAGATCCCAGGCGCGGCGCCAGGTCTCGTTGTCCACCGCCAGCAGGCCGCCCGGCGGGATGGCGCCGGCATTGTTGACCAGCAGATCGACCGGCCCGGCCGCCTCGGCGATGCGCTTCACCTCGGCCTCGCTGGAGAGATCGGCGGAGAGCGTCGTCACCACCACCTGGCGGCGAGCGCGCACTGCCTCGGCGGCGTCATCGAGCGTCGCCTGGTCGCGGGCGACCAGGACCAGGTCCATGCCCTCTTCGGCCAGCAGCAGGGCAGTGGCGCGGCCGATGCCCTTGCTGCCGCCGGTGATCAGCGCGCGCTTGCCGGCAAGCTGGAGATCCATAGTCAGGCCGCCTTTCGTTCCCCCACCGCATAGGCGCGGCAGGCCTCGCCGAAGGCGCGAAACAGCGCCACGCTGTCGGCATTCTCAGCATAGGCCCACTCGGGATGCCACTGTACCCCGAACGCCCAGCCCGATGCCGAGGCGACCCGCACGCCCTCGATCATGCCGTCCGGCGCCACCGCTTCCACCACCAGCCCGTCGGCCGGGCGGTCGATGCCCTGCTCGTGCAGCGAGTTCACCATGATCTCCGATTTGCCGAAGATCGCCGCCAGCCCGCCGGACAGCGCGACGCTATGCTTGGCGCGGTAGCGATGCTCGTTGGCTCCGGGCCCGCCGCGATGGTCGAGGCGGCCGGGGATGTCCTGCACCTGCTGCGACAGCGTGCCGCCGAGCGCCACATTGAGTTCCTGGATGCCACGGCAAATCGCCAGTAGCGGCAGGCCACGGGCCAGGGCGGCGCGGATCAGCGGCAGGGTGGTGGCGTCGCGGTCGGGGTCGTGGCGGCCGGGGGTGGCGTCCTCGGCGGCGCCGTAGAGGGCCGGTTCCACGTTGCTCGGGCTGCCGTCCAGCACCAGGCCGTCCAGCCGGTCGAGCATCGCCAGCATCGGCGGGCCGACCGGCGGCAGCAGGATCGGCACCGCGCCGGCCGCACCCAGCAGCGCCGCGCCGTAGCGGGCGGGGGTGGCGTGCTGGATGTGGCCGCCGATCTCGCGGGTGCAGGCAGGAATACCGACGATAAGACTCATGATCCGACCCCGAATAGCGTGTGGGGCAAGATTATCACTCTCGCCGCATCAGGCCCAGCCGTCGGTCATTCGGTCAGACGAAGGAAAAGTTTTCTTGCTTCCGTTTGTTCACAAAAAGAAGACTCTTGCTCACCCTCGTGGATGCGTCCGATGCCAAACCTCCAGCAACTGCCGTGTATCCACCTGAGTATAACGCTGCGTGGTAGACAGGCTGGCATGCCCCAGCAGGTCCTGGATCGAGCGCAGATCGGCACCGCCGGCCAGCAGATGGGTGGCGAAGCTGTGGCGCAGCGCATGCGGCGTAGCGTGCTCAGGCAGGCCGTGCTGGCGGCGGAAATTGCGCAAAGTGCGCTGGGCGACGCCGGGGTTCAGCCGGCCGCCCTTTTCGCCGACGAACAGCGGCGCGTCGCGGGTGGGGGAGGGGTGCAGGCGCAGCCAGGCGGCCATCGCCTCGCGCACCACCGGCAGCACCGGCACGATGCGCTGCTTGGCGCCCTTGCCGACCACCCGCAGCATCGCCTCGCTGCCCGGCAACGGCGCGTCGGCGACGTCGAGCGCCAGGGCTTCGGCGATGCGCAGGCCGCTGCCGTAGAGCAGGCTGAACAGCGCGGTGTCGCGCGCCTGGGTGGCGGCCAGGTCGGAGGCCTCGCCGATATCCTCGGCGACGGCGCGGGCGTCCGGCGTCGAGAGCGCGCGCGGCAGCGGCTTGTGGGTGCGCGGCGCGGCGAGCAGCGCGACCTGCGGGTTGCTGACGCCGTGGCGGCGGGCGAGGAAGCGGAAGAAGCTGCGCAGCGCCGAGAGATGGCGGGAGCGGGTGGCGGCGCCGATCCCCTTACCCGCCTCCCAGGCCAGCCAGGCGCGCAGATCGGCGGCGCGCAGCCCGGCCAGCGTGGCGAGGTCGGGTTCGGCGCCGATATGGCGGGTGAGAAAGCCGAGGCAGGCGGCGATATCCCGCGCGTAGGCTTGCACCGTCAGCGGCGAGGCGCGGCGCTCGGCGGCGAGCCAGGTGAGGAACGATTGCCGGGCTGCCTCAGCGGTTATCATCGGTCCAATGCGGCGGCGACGGCGCGGCCGAGGAAGGTCAGCGCACCGATGCCCTGGGCCGGGTCGAGCACCTCGGCCGCGCGGGCGACCAGCGCCACCAGCGCCGGCGGCCCTTCGCCCGGCACCAGCAGCAGCGCCTCGTGGCGGGCCAGCCGGGCGGCCTCGCCGTGCAGCAACTGCGCGTCGGCGCCATTGTCCGAGGGCGCATGGCTGCGGAACAGCGCGCTGCGCTGGCCGAGCAGCCGGGCGACGCTGCCGGCGGGCAGGCGGCGGGCGCCTGGCAAGTCGCCCTCCAGGCACAGCGTCGCGGCGTCCACGGCCAGCAGCGCCGGCATCTCGGCGGCGATGCAGTCGGCGACATCCTGCGCCCGCAGCAGCGCCAGCACCGCCTCCTGCACCCGCGCCGCGAGCCCCGCCGCCGCCCGGCCGGCGGCCAGCACGCCGTCGGCGCGGGCCGAGAGTTCCACCGCGCGGCCCCGCTCGGCGGCCAGCATCGCCGCCATGTGGTCGGCCAGCACCGGGCCATGCACGCGGCGTGGCGGCTCCAGCGCGCCGTACAGCCCGGGGTTGCTGGCCAGGAAGGCGGGATGCGCCCGCAGATAGGCAATCACCGCCTCGGCGCTGGGCGTCACGGCCTTGGCGGGCTCGGCCATGCCAGGCTCAGACAATCTTCTGGCCGGTCTTGGCCCAATCGGCCAGGAAGTTGGTGAGGCCGTTATCGGTCAGCGGGTGGCGATACAGCTGGTGGATCACCTTCGGCGGCACGGTGCAGATATCGGCGCCCAGTTTGGCGGCCTGGATGATGTGGATCGGGTGGCGCACGCTGGCCACCAGCACCTCGGTCCTGAGCGCGTCGTAATTATGGTAGATCTGGACGATATCGGCGACCAGCTCCATGCCATCCTGGCCGATATCGTCGAGCCGGCCGACGAACGGGCTGATGAAATGCGCCCCCGCCTTGGCCGCCAGCAGCGCCTGCGCCGCCGAGAAGCACAAAGTCACGTTGACCATCGCGCCGTCGCTGGACAGCGCCTTGCAGGCGCGCAGCCCGTCCGGGGTCAGCGGCACTTTCACCGCGATATTCTTGGCGATCTTCCGCAGCACCGCCGCCTCGCGCATCATCGCGTCGTACTCGGTGGCGGTCACCTCGGCACTCACCGGGCCCTCGACGATGCCGCAGATTTCCGCCACCACATCGAGAATCTTGCGGCCCGACTTGGCGATCAGCGACGGGTTCGTGGTGACGCCATCGACCAGGCCAACGGCGGCGAGGGCCTTGATGTCGGCGATCTCGGCGGTATCGAGGAAGAATTTCATGGCGGGATTCCGTGGTTGTTGGGTCTGCCACGCCGGCTGGGGGATGGCCGGCGCGATGGACTTGAGGCAGATCATATAGGATGGCGGCGGATATCCCAAAGATCGCGCAGAACAGCTTCCCGCTCCCTGGCCAGCAGAGCGGCGGCCGGGCGCGCGTGCCGGTGCTGTTGCCGTATCCGTTCGCCGGGCCGTTCGACTACCGGGTGCCGGCCGGGATGCACCCGCAGCCGGGCGATATCGTCATGGTGCCGCTGAACCGGCGCGCCGAGATCGGCGTGGTGTGGGACGGCGAGGCCGACGGCAGCGTCGGCGACAATCGCTTGCGGCCGATCGACGCCATTCTGGAGGCGCCGCCGATGCGTGCCGACCTGCGCCGGCTGGTGGACTGGATCGCCGTCTACACGCTGGCGCCGCCCGGCGAGGTGCTGACCATGGCGCTGCGGGTCAACGCGCTGCACGCGCCGCCGCCACGCATCGGCTGGAGCCGCGGCGAGGTGCTGCCCGAACTGCGGCTCACCGAGGCCCGCCAGAGGGTGCTGGCGGCACTGGGGACCTCGGCGATGGCGGGCGCCGAGCTCGCCCGCGCCGCCGGCGTGTCGTCCTCGGTGCTGCGCGGCATGGCCGATGCCGGGCTGCTGCTGCCGTCCCCGCTGCCGGCCGAGACCAGCTTCACGCCGCCCGACCCCGAGCATCCCGGCCCGGCGCTGTCTGATGACCAGGCGGCGGCGGCGGTGGCGCTGCGCGCGGCGGTGGCGGCGCGGGAGTTCTCGGTGCATCTGCTCGACGGCGTCACCGGCTCGGGCAAGACCGAGGTGTATTTCGAGGCGATCGCCGCCTGCCTGCGCCAAGGCCGCCAGGCGCTGGTGCTGCTGCCGGAAATCGCGCTGTCGAGCCAATGGCTGGCCCGGTTCCGCAGCCGCTTCGGGGTGGCGCCGGCGGTCTGGCATTCCGACCTGCCGAGCAAGACCCGCCGCACCACCTGGCGCGCGGTCGATGCCGGGCAGGCGCCGGTGGTGGTCGGCGCCCGCTCGGCGCTGTTTCTGCCGTTCCCCGATCTCGGCCTGGTGGTGATCGACGAGGAGCACGAGACTGCGTTCAAGCAGGAGGATGGCGTGGTGTATCACGCGCGGGACATGGCGATCGTCCGCGCCCGGCTGTGCGCGGCACCCGCCATCCTGTCCTCGGCGACGCCCAGCCTGGAGACATTGGCCAATGTCGAGGCCGGGCGCTACCAGCGGCTGCATCTGCCCAGCCGGCACGGCGGCGCCAGCCTGCCGGAAATCGGGCTGATCGACCTGCGTGAGACACCGCCGGAGCGCGGCCATTTCCTGGCGCCGCCGCTGCTGGCGGCGATGGCGGCGCGGTTCGCCGCCGGCGAGCAGGCGATGCTGTTCCTCAACCGTCGTGGCTACGCGCCGCTGACGCTGTGCCGGCATTGCGGCCACCGCATGCAGTGTCCGAACTGCACCGCCTGGCTGGTCGAGCATCGCGCGCGCCGCATCCTGCAATGCCATCATTGCGGCCACACCATCCCGATCCCGCGCGACTGCCCGGCCTGCGGCACCGAGGACAGCCTGACCGCGGTCGGCCCCGGCATCGAGCGCATCACCGAGGAAGCACGCGCCGCCTTCCCCGCCGCCCGGATTCTGGTGATGGCCAGCGACACGCTGCCCGGCCCGCATGCCGCGGCCGAGGCGGCGCGGGCGATCGAGGCGCGCGAGATCGACCTCATCATCGGCACCCAGATCGTCGCCAAGGGCTGGCATTTCCCGCATCTGACGCTGGTCGGCGTGGTCGATGCCGATCTTGGCCTGTCGGGCGGCGACCTGCGGGCTGCCGAGCGCACCGTGCAGTTGCTGCATCAGGTCGCCGGCCGCGCCGGGCGGGCTGAGGCGCCGGGCCAGGTGCTGCTGCAAACCTATACCCCCGAGCACAAGGTGATGCAGGCGCTGCTGCATGGCGACCTGCCGCGTTTCATGGACAGCGAGGCTGCCGAGCGCCGGCCCGGCCACTGGCCACCGTACGGCCGGCTGGCGGCGCTGATCGTCTCGGCGGATACCCCGGACGCCGCCGATATCGCCGCCCGCGACCTCGGCCGCGCCGCACCGCATGGCGACGGCATCGTGGTGCTCGGCCCGGCGCCGGCGCCGCTCTCGATCCTGCGCGGCCGGCACCGGCGGCGGCTGCTGCTGAAAACCCGGCGCGACATCGCGGTGCAGCCGCTGCTGCGGGCGTGGCTCGCGGCCGTGGCGACGCGGCGGGGGGTGAAGGTGGAGGTGGACGTGGATCCGATAAGTTTTTTGTAACGAAAGGCTATTTCAGTGCCTTGGCCGCCGCCATCACCTCGGCGGCGTGGCCGTCCACCTTCACGCGGCGCCAGACCTTCGCCACTTTGCCCTTGGCATCGATCAGAAATGAACTGCGCTCGATGCCCATGTAGGTGCGGCCATACATGGATTTTTCCACCCACACGCCATAGGCCTCGGCGGCGGTCTTTTCCGTGTCGGAGGCGAGCGGGAAGGTGAGGTTGTATTTGGCGGCGAATTTCTCGATCGGCGCCATCTTGTCGGGCGACACGCCGATCACCGCGAGTCCCAGCTTGCCGAGTTGCGGCAGCGCCTCCTGGAACGCGCAGGCCTCTCTGGTGCAGCCGGGGGTGTCGGCTTTCGGGTAAAAATACAACAGGAAGGGTTTGCCCTTCATCGCGCTCCGGCTGACCGTGCGGCCGCCGCTGGCCGGCAGGGTGAAATCGGGGGCTGCGGCGCCTTCCTCGATGGTCATGAAACGATCTCTCCCACATGGCGGTTGAAGCAGGCGCGCACTTGCAGCGCGATGGCATCCAAGGTGGCGCGCAGGGCGGCCACGTCAACCGCCGGCAGGCCAGCCTCGGCGGCGGCGCGCAGCAGGGCGCTCGCGGTGGATTGGGCCAGCCGATCCATCCTGCCGCGCCCATAGGTGATGCGCAGCATGCCCTGCACGGTGCGCCAGGCGTGGTCGGCGCGGATCAGCGTGGCGGCGTCCGCCTCCGGCAGCAGGCCGGCGTCGCGCAGCCGCCGCAGCGCCTCACGGGTGGTCGGATGAAACAGCTCCGGGTGCTCGCGGCCATGCGCCAGTTGCAGCGTCTGGGCGATGAATTCCACCTCGATCTGCCCGCCGGCCCGCGCCTTCACGTCCCACGGGCCAGCGGGCGGCAGCTCGCGCAGCAACCGCGCCCGCATCGCCGCCGCATCGGCGCGCAGCTGCGCCGGCGGGCCGGCATGCGCCAGCGCGGTGCGGATCGCCGCCTCCACCCGCGCGCGCAGCCTGGCCGGCCCGGCGATCACCCTGGCGCGGGTCAGCGCCATGCGCTCCCAGGTCCAGGCGCCCTGGCCGTGGCTGTGGGCGGCGCCGGGTGGCGTGTTGGCCGGCAGTTCCGGCGGCGGCGCGTGATACCGCTCGAAGGCGGCCAACGAGACCGCCACCGGCCCCTTGTTGCCGGACGGCCGCAGCCGCATGTCTACCGCGAACATCGGCCCCTCGGCATCTGGGACGGTGATGGCGGCGATGAAGGCATGCACCGCGCGGATGAACCATTGACTGGAAGCGAGGTGTTTCTTGCCTTTGCCGCTGCTTTCGATGGCCGATCCGGCGTGATCGTAGATCAGCATCAGGTCGAGATCGGAGCCGGCCATCATCTCCCGCCCGCCGGCCTTGCCCATCACCACCAGCGCCAGCCCGCCGCCGCGCACCCGCCCGAACCGGCTGGCGAAATCCTCCAGCACCGGCCCCAGCAGCGAGGCCAGCGCGGCATCGGCCAGCCCGGCGCGCGCGACGCCTGCGGCATCGGCGTCCAGCCGCCCCTCCATGGTGGCGACCGACAGCGCGAACTCCTCCTCGCGCACCGTGGCGCGGATGATGGCGATGCTGTCCTCCAGCGTGCGCGCATCGCCCAGTTGCGCCCGCAGCACGCGGGCATAGTCGGGCGCTGCCACCGGCGCCAACAGCCCCTCCAGCGCCGACGGGCTGCGCGCCAGGTGGTCGGCCAGCGACGGCGAGGCGCCCAGCACCGCGGCGATGCGGTCCAGCAGCAGCGGGTTGCGCTGGAACAGCGACAGCAACTGCACCCCGGCCGGCAGCCGGGCCAGCAACTCGTCGAACCGGGCGAAGGCGGCATCCGGCTGCGGCTGGCGGGCCAGCGCCTGCAACAGCGGCGGCAGCACCTGCATCATCAGCGCTTGCGAGCGTTCCGAGCGCAGCGCCCGCACTCGCCCGGCCTGCCAACTGCGCGCGGCGGCGACGATGGCGCCGGGATTGCCGTAGCCCATCCCGGTCAGCGCCTCCAGCGTGCGCGGCGGCGGCTCGCCGATGCCACGAAAATCCAGCCCCTGTGCCGCGCCCTCGCGCTCCGGGATGCCGGCGAAGGCGGCAGCATAGGCGCTGGCCACACGGCGCTGGTGGCCGCGCAGCGTGCGCGCGAAGCTGGCGGCATCGGCGAAGCCCAAGAACATCGCGAAGCCATCCAACTGCCCGGCTTGCTCCGGCAGGCTGTGGGTCTGCCGGTCGTTGATCATCTGCAACCGATGCTCTACCCGGCGCAGGAACCGATAGGTCGCCACCAGCCCCGGCACCTTGCCGGCCGGCAGATGGCCGCCGCGCGCCAGCGCCCGCAGCGCCTCCAGCGTCCGCGGACTGCGCAACGCCGGGTCGCGCCCGCCCCACACCAGTTGCAGCGACTGGGCCAGAAACTCGATCTCGCGGATGCCGCCCTCGCCGAGCTTGACGTTCAGCCCCAGCACCCTGGCCACCGCATCGCCCTGCCGCCGCGCGCCGGTGCCCTTATGCGCGTCGATGCGCTGCTTCATCGCCTGGATATCGCCCAGCGCCACGAAATCCAGATGCCGGCGCCAGATGAACGGCCGGATCGCTTCCAGGAACACCTGCCCCAGCGCCAGATCGCCGGCCACCGGGCGCGCCTTCAGCATCGCCGCGCGCTCCCAGTTCTGCCCCATGCTCTCGTAATAGCTGATCGCGCCGGGCAGCGAGATGCACGGCGCGGTCGCCGCCGGGTCCGGCCGCAGCCGCAGATCGGTGCGAAACACGTAGCCGTCGGCGTCGCGCGCCTCCATCAGGGTGACAAGGTTACGTGCCATGCGGGTATAGAAGGCGCGCGGCTGGTCGCCGGGATACACCCCGGCGGCCGGGTCGTGCAGCAGAATGAGGTCGACATCGCTGGAATAGTTCAATTCGCCGGCGCCCAGCTTGCCCATGCCGAGCACGGTGAAGCCGCATTCGCGCGCCGGCGTCTCGGGATGCGGCAGCACGAGTTCGCCGGCGTCGTGGGCGCTGCGCAGCAGATGCGCCACCGCCAGCCCCAGCGTCGCCTCGGCCAGCGCGGAGAGCGAAGCGGTCACCTGCTCCAGCGTCCAGACGCCGCCGATATCGGCTACCGCCACCGCCAGCGCCACCCGCCGCTTGGCCTGGCGCAGCAGCGCGGCGACGCGCGGCCGCGGGCTTCCCGGCGGCAGCGCCGCCAGCTCGGCCATCGCCGCAGCCACCACCGCGTCCGGCCCGTCGCGCACCAGCCGGCGCAGGCTGGCCGCTTCGCGCAGCGCCAGATCGGCCAGGTATGGCGCATTGCCGCCCAGGCAGCGCAGCATCGCCGCCACCGGCCCGCGCCGCGCCAGCCCGGCCTCGGCGCGGCCGAGTTCGGCGAAGCCTTGCAGCAGCCGCTCGCCGGCCGGCGGGTCGGCCGGCGGCGGCCAGACGGCCGGCAGATGAAACGGCGCAGCGGCGGAACGCGAGGGGCGCGGCATGATGCGCAAGGCTGGCCATGAGGCAGGCCGCCGGTCAAGCGGCTGAGCATGCCGGCCGCCTGCTGCATGTCGCATTGCGCGTCGCGCTGGTGCTCGCGGTGCTGCTGGCGGTGGTGCTGGGCGGGCTCGCCTGGCGGCTGTCGCGCGGGCCGCTGGAACTGCCCTGGCTGATCCCCTCCCTGGAGCAATCGGTGCCGGCGCCGTACCGGCTCTCGGTGCAGCATCTGGCGCTGGCCTGGGAGGGACTCGGCGAGCGGGTCGATCGGCCGCTGGACTTGCGCCTGCGCGGCGTCACGCTCGCCGACAGAAGCGGCGCCCGCATCCTGCAATCGCCGTCGATCGAGGTATCGCTGTCGGTCTCGGCGCTGCTGCGCGGTGCGGTGGAGCCGCGCGCCATCGATATCGAGGGCCTCAGGCTGCGCGGCTGGCGGCTGGCCGACGGCTCGGCGGCGCTCGACCTGAGCGGCCAGAACGCCGCCCCGACCACGGCCGAGCCGAACAGCGCCGGGCTGCTGGAGGCGATGCTGACCGAACTCGCCGGGCCGCCTGATGGTTCGTCACCCACCGGCCAGAACCCGAGCGCTGCCATGCTGCGCCAGTTGCGCCGGGTGCGCCTGCGCCACGCCGAAATCGCCATCGTCGACCGCCAGTTGGACACCGTCTGGCACATCGACGGCGCGGAGCTGGACCTGCGCCGCCGCCGCCAGGGCGGGATGGACGCGACGGCCGGGCTGACGCTGCACCTGGGCAGCAAGAGCCTGCCATTCTCCGCCACCGCCACCCTGCCGCCCGGCGGTACGTCGATCAGCTTCGGGGCCAGTCTGCCGCCGCTGGTGCCGGCCGAACTGGCCGCGGCGGTACCGGGCCTGAAGCCGCTGGCGGCGCTGGATGCCGAACTGAGCCTCACCGTGCAAGGCGACATCGACACCGGGCTGCGCACCCCGCGCATCCGCCTCAACGCCGAGCTCGGCCCCGGTATCGTGCATCTCGGCCACGGCGTGCTGCCGCTGCGCGCCGCGAAGCTGCAGGCCGAAGGCTCGCTCGCCGAATTCGACCTGCGCATCCTGGCACTGGACGTAGCGCCACCGGCCACCCCCGGCAGCTCGCCCGGCCCGGAAGGCTCCGGTGGGCCGACCACCCATATCACCGGCTGGTTGCATGGCAGGCGGGCTGACGGGCGGATCGACGCGGCGCTGTCGCTGGCATTGGACGTGGTCGATTTCAGTAATCTGGCGGCGCTGTGGCCGGTCGGGCTGGGCGGGCCGGGCACCAGGCCGTGGCTCACCGCCAACATCCCCTCCGGCCAGCTCACCGGATTGCACCTGGCGCTGGCGCTGCATGCCGCGGAGGATTTCTCGAACGCCCAGATCAGCTATATCGACGGCGGCGCGGCGGGCCATAACCTCACCGTGCACTGGCTGCGTCCGGTGCCGCCAATCGTGCAGGGCGAGGCGCTGCTGCGGGTCACCCGGCCGGATGTGCTGCGCATCCAGGTGCTTTCCGGCGTGCAGTCGCTGGCCGTGCTCAGCGCCGAGCCGGGCCGCGCGAAACCGGCGCCGAGCCGGGCGCCGCTGCAACTGACCGGCGGCGAGGTGGTGCTCTCCGGCCTCACCGGCGATGACCAGTTCGCCGACATCACCGGCCAGTTCACCGGCCCGGTCGCCTCGCTGCTGACCGTGCTGGGCCATCCCCGCCTGCACCTGCTGGACCGGCGGCCGATCCCGCTGCACGACCCGGCCGGCGAGGCGACCGGCCAGTTTACCGTCGCGCAACTGCCGCTCAAGCACGATCTGGACATCGGCGATATCCACGTCCAGGCCGGCGGCCACCTGACCGGGGTGCACCTGGGCGGCATCGTCGCCGGGCACGACCTGGATCGCGGCGTGCTCAATCTACTGGCCAATAACGACGGGCTGTCGGTGCAGGGCAACGCCGATCTGGCCGGCATCCCCTCGGCGCTGAAGGTGGAGATGGATTTCCGCGGCGGCCCGCCCTCGCAGACGATCCAGACGATCTCGGTGCAGGCCACGCCGAGCGTCGCGCAACTGGCGCAACTCGGGCTCGGGCTCGGCGATGTGCTGACCGGCGCGGTTGGCATTGACGCGCAGATGACCAGCCGCCGCAACGGCGCCGACACGCTGGCGGTGAAGGCCGACCTGACCCCGGCCGGGCTTGATCTGCACCAGCTCAACTGGTCCAAGCCGCCCGCCCGCGCGGCCACCGCCGAGGCGCGGGTACAGATGCGCGACGGCCGGGTCACCGCGCTGGACGGGGTGCGCGCCAGCGGGCCGGGCATCGATGTGCGCGGCAGCCTGGCCTTCGCCGATGGCCGGCCGCGCCAGTTGGAGCTGCAGCGCCTGGCGCTCGGCGAACCGGGCCAGCCGCCGGCCACCGACCTCGCCGGCAGCCTCGCCTGGCCGGCCAGACCGGGCGCCCCCTGGGTGGCGTCGCTGCACGGCCC
>DATJEA010000155.1:0-14522 GCA_035497095.1 Acetobacteraceae bacterium
AGCTCGGCGGCGGGCGCGATCTCCATGATGCGCCCCAGATAGAGCACGATCACCGTGTCACAGATATATTCGACCACCGCCAGATCATGGCTGATGAACAGCATGGTCAGGCCCAGCCGCACCTGCAGGTCGCGCAGCAGATTGACCACCTGCGCCTGGATCGACACGTCGAGCGCCGAGACCGGCTCGTCGGCCACCACCACGGCGGGATTCAGCATCAGCGCCCGGGCGATGGCGATGCGCTGCCGCTGGCCGCCGGAGAACATATGCGGGTAGCGGTCGATCTGGTCCTGCCGCAGCCCGACCCGATCCATCATCGCGCGCACCGCGGCCAGCCGCTCGGCCGGGCTGCCACGGCGGTTGATCACCAGCGGCTCGTCGAGAATGGCGCCGACCGTCTTGCGCGGATTCAGCGAGCCGTACGGATTCTGGAACACCATCTGCACGCCGAGCCGCATCTGCCGCCGCTCGGCCTCGCTGCGCCCGACGGTGGTCTTGCCGTCGAGCAGCAGGGCGCCGTCGCTGGGCGCCTCCAGCAGCGCCGCCATGCGCGCCAGGGTGGATTTGCCGCAGCCGGATTCGCCGACCACCGCCAGCGTCCTGCCGCGCGCCAGCGTGAACGACACGCCATCGACCGCCTTCACCACGCCGCGTTTGCTGAGCAGCCCGCCGCCGACCGCGTAGTGCCGCCGCACGTCGTTGGCCTGCATCACCTCCATCATGCCCGCGCCACCGGCCGGCCTTCCCGGTTCAGCGGCGTGTGGCAGCGCGTGCGTTCGCCGGCTGGCCCGAGCAGCGCCGGCGCGGTGCTGCGGCACAGATCGGTGGCGAATCCGCAGCGCGGGCTGAACAGGCAGCCTTCCGGCCGGTCGTCGATGCCGGGCACCGTGCCGGGGATGGTCGGCAGCCGGCTCTGCCCCATCGCCCGCTCCGGCAGGGCGGCCAGCAGGGCGGCGGTGTAGGGGTGGCGCGGGGCGTTGAACAGCGCGTCGGTCGGCTGCTCCTCGACCATCTGGCCGGCATACATCACCTGCACCCGCTGCGCGGTCTCCGCCACCACGCCCATGTCGTGAGTGATCAGCGCCAGCGCCATGCCGCGGCTGCGTTGCAGATCGATCAGCAGATCGAGAATCTGCTTCTGGATGGTGACATCGAGTGCGGTGGTCGGCTCGTCGGCGATCAGCAGGCGCGGATTGCAGGAAATCGCCATGGCGATCATCACCCGCTGGTTCATGCCGCCGGACAACTGATGCGGGAACGCCCCCAGCCGGCTGGCCGGATCGGGGATGCCAACCTGATCCAGCAATTCCACCACCCGGTCGCGCACTTTGTTGCGCGGTACCGCTTCGTGCTGGCGCAGCGCCTCGCCGATCTGCCAGCCGACCGGGTAGCACGGGTTCAGCGAGGTGGTCGGCTCCTGGAACACCATCGCCACGTCGCGCCCGACCAGCTTGCGGCGCTGGCGCGACGTGAGCCCCATCAGGTCGGTGCCGTCGAACCGCATCACATCGGCGCTGACCTTGCCCGGCCAGGCGATCAGCCCCATCACCGCCAGCATCGAGACGCTCTTGCCCGAGCCGGATTCGCCGACCACGCAGAGGATCTCGCCGGCATCCAGCGTCACGTCCACCCCGTCCACCGCGCGGAACCGGCCGCGGGCGGTGGCGAATTCCACCGCCAGGTTACGGATTTCCAGCAGCGGCATCAGCGTTTCAACTTCGGGTCGAGGGCGTCGCGCAATCCGTCGCCGAACAGGTTGAACGCCAGCACGGTGAGCAGGATGGCAAAGCCGCGGAACGCCAGCACCCACCAGGCGCGCTGGTAATATTGCAGTGCGCCGGCCAGCATCGTCCCCCACTCCGGCGTCGGCGCCTGCGCCCCCAGCCCGAGGAAGCCGAGTGCCGCCGCATCCAGAATCGCCGCCGAGAAGCCCAGCGAGGCCTGCACGATCAGCGGCGCCAGGCAGTTCGGCAGCACCGTGTCGAACATCAGCCGGCCGGCCCGCGCGCCGGCCGCCCGCGTCGCCGTCACGTAATCGCGCGCCAGTTCCGACATCGCCGAGGCGCGCGACAGCCGCGTGTAGCCGGGCAGCGTCACGATCGCCACCGCCAGCATGGCGTTGAACATGCCCGGCCCCATGATCGCCACGATCACGATCGCCAGCAGCAGCGACGGGAACACCAGGATCACGTCCATCACCCGCATGATCACCACGTCCACCACGCCGCCGGCGAACGCCGCGGTCAGCCCCAGCACGGTGCCGACGGTGAGCGACACCGCGACCACCACGAAGCCGATGATCAGCGACAGCCGCGCGCCGTGGATCAACCGCGACAGAATATCCCGCCCGACATCATCGGTGCCGAGCGGAAACGCCCAACTGCCGCCCTCCTGCCAGACCGGCGGGTTGAGGAAATGGGTGCGGAACTGCTCGATCGGCGAATGCAGCGCCAGCATATCGGCAAACACCGCCAGCACGATCAGGATGCCCATCACCACCAGGCCGGCCACCGCACCGTGGTTTTCGGCGAAACTGCGCCAGAACAGCGCCGCCCGGCCCGGCTGCGGGATGCTCGCCGCACTCATCGCCGGATCCTCGGGTTGAGCACGCCGTACAGCACGTCGACACCCAGATTCACCCCGATCACCAGCACCGCGATCAGCAGCGTGCCGCCTTGCAGCACCGGATAGTCGCGGCGCTGGATGCTGTCGATCAGCCAGTGGCCGATGCCGGGCCAGGAAAAGATCGTCTCGGTCAGGATCGCGCCACCCATCAGCGCGCCGACCTGCAGGCCCAGCACCGTCACCACCGGGATCAGCGCGTTGCGCAGCGCATGCACCACCACCACGCGCAGGCTCGCCAGCCCCTTGGCCTGCGCGGTGCGGATGTAATCCTCATGCAGCACGTCCAGCATCGAGGAGCGGGTGATGCGCGCGATGGTGGCCAGCGGAATCGTGCCCAGCACGATGGTCGGCAGGATCAGGTGGCTCACCGCCGAGCGGCAGGCGCCGGGGTCGGAAAACTGGCAGTCGATCAGCATGAAGCCCGACCACGGCTCTACGTAAAACACGTCGCTGATGCGCCCGGCCACCGGGGTCCACCCCAGCGAGACCGAGAACACCAGGATCATCATCAGCCCCCACCAGAAGATCGGCATCGAGGCGCCGGTGACCGCGGTGCCCATCAGGCTGTAATCGGTCGCGGTGCCTCGTCGGACCGCCGCCAGCACACCCATCGGCACGCCGATCAGGATGGCGAACGCCATCGCGCAGACCGACAGTTCCAAGGTTGCCGGGAACAGCGTGATGAATTCGTGCCACACCGTCTCGCGGGTCACCACCGACTGGCCGAGATCGCCGCGGAACACCTCGCCCTCGTAGCGCAGGAACTGCCGCCACAGCGGCTGGTCGTAGCCGAACTGGTGGCGCAACTCGGCCAGCCGTTCCGGGGTGATCGCGTGCTCACCCATCCGCGCCTCGATCGGGTCACCGGGCACCAGATGGATGAGCACGAAACTCAGCAGCGTCACGCCGACGAAAGTCGGGATGATCAGCGCGAATCGCCGCAGCAGAAATCGCAGCAAGATATGGCCTTTCCGGTTAAGTCCGGATCAATACGCGATGAAGGTCTGATACGCCTCCACCATGTCTTCGACCGCCGCATCATAGAACCGCTTGCCATGCTCCGGCGACGACAGCGACGGGTCCGAGCCGATTCGCCCATCGGCGAACCGCATCCGGTAATCCGCGGCGTGATAGAATTGCGGCGCGGTCGGCGCCACTTTCGGCGTCATCTGCGCATGTTTCACCGCTTCCGGGTGGTAATACTGCGCCAGCGACACCTCGGAGGCGGTGGCGTGGCTGCCCTCCACCCCCGGATACAACTCGCCGGACAGTTGCTTGCAGCGCGGCCCAGACCAGAAGCTCATCCGGCAGCGCACCGGCACGTCGCTGCGCCCCAGCGACAATTCGGCATAGATCTCATCGAACGCCGCCGTCACCGTGGCGACATTGCCGCCATGCCCGTTGATGAAAAAGAACCGCCGGAAGCCGTGCACCGCCAGCGACTGCACCACGTCGCGCACCACCAGCATCAGCGTGCTCGGCCGCAACGTGGCCGAGCCGGTGAAGCCCAGGTGATGCTGGCTCATGCCATAAGCCAGCGTCGGCGCCACCGCGCAGCCGATCTGGTCGCCCACGCCCTTGGCCACCACCTCGGCGCACAGATGGTCGGTGCCGATCAGGCCGTTCGGCCCATGCTGCTCCACCGAGCCGATCGGCACGATCACGCCGTTCTGGGTGCGCAGGTAGTCTTCGACCTCTTGCCAGGTCGATACGGCGAGTTGCATGGGATGGTCCCCTGTTCAGGTAAGATAGGAAGCGGTTCTTTTTTGAAAAAAAGAACCAAAAAACTTCAATCACTGGAGTCTCGTCTGGAGACTCCAGTGATTGAAAAGTTTTTTCGCTTCTTTTTGTTCACAAAAAAGAAGACCTTACTTCTTCAGGCTGACGCCCCCGAATGGCTGCCCGCCGAAGAAGTGCAGCTTGAAGCCCTGCACGTTGTCGCGCACGCCGACATAGGCCTTGGCATCGGCGAAGTTGATGCCCGGCACCTGATCGTAGAACACCTGCTGCGCGTCGTAGTACAGCTTGGCGCGTTGCTTCGGATCGGTGACGATATTGGCCTTCTGCACCAGCGCGCTGAACTCCTTGTTGCACCAATGCGGCACGTTGCGCCCGGCATCGACCATCTCGCAGGTCAGCCCGATCATCATCTGGCTGGGGTCGGGATAGTCCCAGGTGCCGCCGGTCATCGCCACCGTCGACTCGCCCAGCCGCACCCGGCGCAGATACTCACCCCATTCGAAGGTCACCAGCTTCACCTTGACGCCGATCTTCGCCCAGTCGGCCTGGATCATCTCGCCGGCGCGGCTGCCGTTCGGCATGTAGGCGCGCGCCACCGGGATGTACCACAGATCGGTCGAGAAGCCGTCCGGGTAGCCAGCCTCGGCCAGCAGCTTCTTCGCCGCCGCCGGATCATACGGGCGCGGCTTCAGCGAGTCGTTATGGCTCCACAGCGCCGGCGAAACCAGCGCCACGCCCGGCGTGCCGGTGCCCTGGTAGACCGCGTCCACCAGGCTCTTCATGTCGATCGCCATCGCCAGCGCGCGGCGCACGCGCAGATCGTCGAACGGCTTCTTGTCGGTGCGCAGCGCCAGATAGCTCACCGAGGCGATCGTGCTCTCGGCCACCTTCACGCCCTTGGACTTGCGCATCGTCGGCACATCGGCCGGGTTCGGATAGCGCGCCACCTGGCACTCATTGGCCTGCAAGCGGGCCAGCCGCACCGAGGGGTCGCGGGTGATCGAGAACACCAGATTATCCACCTTCGGCGCCCGCTCCGGCATGCCCTTCACCACCCAGGACTGCTTGAACGCGCGGAAGCGGATCAGGCTGTCCTTGACGTATTGCACCAGTTGGAACGGACCCGTGCCGATCGGGTTCAGGTCGAGCTGGTCCGGCGTGCCCTTCTTCAGCATCGCCGCGGCATATTCCGCCGACGAGATCGAGAACGGCTGCACCGACAGCGAGCTCAAGAGCGGCGCCAGCGGCTTCTTCAGCGTGAACACCACGGTGTCGTCGCTGGTCTTGGTCACCGACTGCATTGCCGGCTGGATCAGCGCGCCGAACATCGAATAATTGCCGCCGCCCACCTTGTAGTATGGGTTGTTCTTGTCGAGCATGCGGTTGAAGGTGAACACCACGTCGTCGGCGTTCATGTCCCGCGTCGGCTTGAACTCGGCGTTGGACTGCCATTTCACGCCATGCCGCAGCTTGAAGGTGTAGACCAGCCCGTCCGGCGAGATGGTCCAGCTTTGCGCCAGGCCCGGAATCACTTCGGAGCCGCCGATCTTCATCTCCACCAGCCGGTCGGCGATCTGCTCGGTGACGTCGAAGCTGGTGTTGGCGGTGCTGAGCGCCGCGTTCAGCGAGTCGGGACTCGCCTCCGTGCACACCACCAGCGTGTCGGCCCGCGCGCCGGTGGCAGTACCGAGGGTGAGCGCCAGCGCCAGGGCGGCGGGGGCTAGGGAGTGGCGAAGCATGGCGGATCCTTCCTCGGTGCAGCAACAAGCGCGGAAGTTTCTGCTGTGCGGCCGCTCGCGTCAATAATGTAATCTAACGGGCGCGGTTCTTATTGGAATATAACAACATCATCCGCCGCAACATTTTGTCACCACCAGCGCAGGCGTCGGAGCACAGCAACTGCCCGCCGAGGCTGCCGCGGCCGGCGCGCCGCTGCATACGCCGGTCTCCGGCAACTCCAGCCGCACCTCGCGCGCCGCTGCCCAGTCGCCGGCCAGCGCGGCGGCGATGCTGCGCACCTGCTCGTGGCCGGTGGTCATCAGGAAGGTCGGGGCGCGGCCGTAGCTTTTCATGCCGGCGATCCAGAAATTCGGCTCGGGATGGCGCAACTCCGCCTCGCCATGCGGGCGCACCGTGCCGCAGGAATGGATGTTGGGGTCGATCAGCGGCGCCAGCGCCGGGGTGCTCTGTACCGCCGGATCCAGCCCGAGCCGCAACTCGGACAGGAACGACAGGTCCGGCCGGAACCCGGCGGCGACGATCACCCGCTCCACCGTCACTGCCTGGCCGTCGCCGGCCGTTACCCGCACCCGGCCATCCGGCAGCGTCGCCATGCTGCCGATCGCGAACGGCGCCAGCATCCGCACCGCGCCGCCGGCGGCCAGCGCCTGCGCCCTCGCACCCAGCGCGCCACGCTCGGCCAGCCCGTCCGCCGCGCCGCCGCCGAATGTCGCGGCCGACACCGGGCGCCGGAACGCCCACAGCAGCTCGCCGCGCTCCGGCCGCGCCGCCAGCTCCAGCACCGCATTCATCGCCGAATGGCCGGAGCCCACCACCAGCACCGACCGCCCGGCATAATGCGCGCGGTCGCGGCCCAGCACGTCCGGAATGCCATAGGCGACCGGCGCCGCCGCCTCGCCCGGCACCGCGAGGCCATGCGCCCCGGCGGGGTTCGGCCGGCCCCAGGTGCCGGAGCAGTCCAGCACCGCCTGCGCGGCGATCTCGGTGATGTCGCCGTCCCGCGCGACCTGCACGATGAACGGTGCCAGCGCCCGGCCGTCATCGCGCATCAGGTCATGGCCGCGCCGGCTCACCCCCACCACCCGGGCACCCAGCCGCAGGCCGATTTCCGGCAGCGCCGCCAGCGGTTGCAGATAGCGCGCCACCAGTTCGGCGCCGGTCGGATAGCCGTCCGGGTCCGGCGCCGCCCAGCCGTGCCGTTCCAGCATCGCGCGGGCGACGCCGTCCACATTGAACCGCCACGGCGAGAACATTCGCACATGGCCCCAGTGCCGCACCGACGCCGCAGCGGCCGCGCCGGCCTCCAGCACCAGCGGCGTCATGCCGCGCGCCAGCAGATGCGCCGCCGCCGCCAGCCCGACCGGACCGGCGCCGATCACCACGACGGGGAGGGCAGGGGAACCATGAGTGGCGTCCGGCATCGCAGGCGTTCCTTCTGTTGGTTCAGGCGTCAACCAGCTGGGCTGCGATCGCGCCCAACTGTCCGGCAAGCTGCTCGAAGCGGCGCGGCGCCAGCGCGTAGAACATCCACCGGCCCCGCTTCTCGGCCAGCACCAGGCCGGCGCGGGTCAGGATCTGCATGTGATGGCTGACCGTCGGCTGCGCCAGACCGAGCATCGCCACGATATCGCAGGCGCAGACCAGCCCCGGATTGGCACAGCACACCCCGCCCTGGTCGAGCAGAAACTGTACGATCCGCACCCGGACCGGGTCTCCCAATGCGCGAAAGCCTTCGGCGTCGAGTTGCATGCGGCCTACATATCGATGAATCTGAATGTGTCAATGAGAGGAAGCAAGGCAAGCGGCGCTTTTTGAAAAAAGCGCGCAAAAACTTTCAGGGGCCTTGCAACGGCGGGACGCGGGAGCCGCCGTGCACTCCAATGATTGAAAAGTTTTTTTGCTTCTTTTTGTTCACAAAAAGAAGGCCTTACCTTAACCCAAGCCCCCGCGCGATAATCCCGCGCAGCACTTCCCGTGTGCCGCCGCGCAGCGAGAAGGACGGGATATGCAGCATGGTATGGCCGAGCACTGCCGCCAGTTGATCGGCGCCGTCTGCCTCGGGCTCGACGTCCAACAGCAGGCGGACGATTTCCGGGATTTCCTGCTCCAGTGTGTTGCCGACTTCCTTTACCAGCGCGGCCTCCAGCGCCGGGTTGCCGCCCTGTTGCAGCATGCCGGCGACCGAGCGGGACATCCGGCGCAGCGCGATGATATGCGCCGCCAGCCGCCCCAGCGCGATCGCGCCGCGCTCCGACGGCGCAGACCCCAGCGCCCGCGTCAATTCCACCACCACCTGGAAGGTCGACAGGAAGCGCTCCGGCCCGCTGCGCTCATAGGCCAACTCGCTGGTCACCTGCGCCCAGCCTTGCCCGAGTGCGCCGATCACCGAATCCTCGGGCAGGAAGGCGTCGGTGAACACCACCTCGTTGAAATGATGCTCGCCCGACAGCGCCAGCACCGGGCGGATGCTGATGCCCTTGGTGTGCTTGAGGTCGACCAGCAACTGGCTGGTGCCCTCATGCCGCTCGCCAGGCCCGGTGCGGCAGAACAGGATCATGTAGTCGGCCAGATGCGCGCCGGAGGTCCACAGCTTGGTGCCGTTGACCAGGAAACCGCCCTGCACCGGCGCTGCCCTGGTGCGCACCGAGGCGAGGTCGGAGCCTGAATCCGGCTCGCTCATGCCGATGCAGAAGCCGCATTCACCGGCGGCGATGCGCGGCAGTACCGCCTGGCGCTGCGCCTCGGTGCCGGCGCGCAGCAGCAGCGGGCCGGACTGGCGGTCGGCGATCCAGTGCATGTTCACCGGCGCGCCGGCGGCCAGCAACTCCTCCAGCACCACGTAGCGCTCCAGCGCGCTGCGTTCATGGCCGCCATATTGCTTCGGCCAGGTCATGCCGATCCAGCCGCGCTGGCCGAGCTTGCGGCTGAAATCGCGGTCATAGCCGTTCCAGCTTTCGGCCCGCTGGCGCGGCGTGCGGCCGGCCAGTTCGCGGGCGAGGAACTCCCGCACCTCGGCCCGCAGGGTTTCGGCTTCGGGGCAGGGCGGCGGCGGGGGGAAGGTGATCTGCATGGCGATGCCCTCGCTCAGGCGGCGGTGATTTCGAGCCACAGCCGGTCTGGCCCGGCTTCGGCCATGTGGCGGCCGAGCAGGGCGGCCCATTCGGTCTCGCGGCCGAACTCGTCGCGCCATGACCACAGCCGCTTGGTCAGGTAATGCAGGCTGTGTTCGTAGGTGAAGCCGATGGCGCCGTGCACCTGATGGGCGATCGCCGCGCCGATGCCGGCCGCTTCGCCGCAGCGTTGTTTGGCGGCCGCGATCGGCAGCAGCCGCAGCGGGGAGACCGCCTCGGCCGCGCCATCGGCCGCTGCCGCGGCGGCCGCGGCCTGCCCGGCGAGCAGCGCGAGATTATGCTGCACCGCCTGGAACTTGCCGATCGGCCGGCCGAACTGGGTGCGGTCCAGCGCGTATTGCGTGGTCATCGCCACCAGTTGACCCAGCGCGCCGGCGATCTGCTGGCTGCGCAGCGCGGCGCCGACCGCGCGCAGCTGGCCGCCATCCGGCCCGGCCGGCGCCACCGCCGCGGCTGGTAGATCGACCGCGATATCGAGCGTGTCGCGCGGTTCCAGCGCCAGGTTGGCGGCCGGGCGGACGGTCCAGCCGGTGGCCGGCACCAGCGCCACCATCGGCGCACCGCGATGCATCGCCAGCGCCGCCAGCGCGGTGATGTTGCGGCCCCACGGGATGCGCCGCACCGTGCCGGACAGGTGCCAGCCGGCGCCGCGCGGGGTGAGGGCGAGCGCGTCGCCGAGGCGGACCGGCGCCACCGAGAGCGGGCCGTCCGGCATTGCGAGCCCGGCGCCGGCCAGTAGCCAGCCGGCCAGCATGGTTTCCGGTAGCGGCAGCGGCAGCGCATGGGCGCCGGCCACGGTCAGGATCGACAGCGCTTCGGCCGGTTCAACGCCGTAGCCGCCGGCCGCTTCCGGCAGCAGCGCGCGTGCGAGGCCGGCGGATTCGATGGCGGTCCAGGCCGCTGCCGGCCAGGCGCCGGATTCCGCCGCGGCCAGCTCGCGCGCGGTGATGTGGTCGGTGAACACCCGGCCGGCGGTCAGTTGCAGCATGGTGTTGGTCTGGTCTGGCATCTCTCGGCGCCCACCCTCGGTCAGCGTTGCGGCGTGATGACCGTGGCCGGACTCGCACGAGGGCCCCAATCAGGCGTTCAAACGGAACGCTGGGGCGGAGTGTGACCCGATGATCGTGAGAGCGCCAGCCTTGGGGTGGCCCGATAGGTATGCGGCATAACCATGATGCCGCATACCTATCGGGCTATGGCGCTCAGGCGCGCGGTATGCCGAACACTGGGGCGTCCTCGCGCAGCGGCAATGCCGGCATCGACGTGTAGCTGCGGGCGGTTTTGCCGCGCGGCATGCCGGCCTTGACCACGGCTTCCACCCGATTGCGGGCGCCGAGCTGACGATACAGCGCTGCCAGATGCGTCTTTACGGTGGGCACTGCGAGGCCGAGGCGCCGGGCGATGTCCTTGGTGGAGCGTCCTTCGCCGAGCAGATGCAGCACATCGCGCTGGCGGCCGGTCAATGCCGGGCTGGCCTCGGCGGGCGGCTCGGCTGGCTGCGGGTTTGCCGGCGTGGCCATCACCTGCGAGGTACCGATCACCTCGATGGCGCGCAGCAGGTGATCGAGCGACGTGGCGTCGTATGGCTCGGCCGCCGGGTGGGCGTCATACTGCGGGGCGTCCAGGCCTCGCTCGAACGCGCCAAGCATCGCCTGGCTGCCGCCGGCGCTGCCGAGTGGGAGGAAATTCACCTGCGGGTAGTAGCCGCGCAGCATGCTGGCGTCGAAGGTGGTGCCGTAGCCGGTGAACTGCACGTCCACCAGCATGGTGTCGCAGCGGCCGGACTCGAGCGCCTCGTGCACGTCGGCCACATCGTTGGCGAGCACCACGTGACATCCCGGGTGGCAGATCCGCAGCAGAACCATGATGGCCGATCGGAGGGCCGTGTTGTGGGTAGCGATCAGTGCGTACATGCCAGGTGTCCTGTCATCCCTGAAGCAGACATCAGCTCATTAGGCGACTAATTCTCCTTACAATTTAGCCATGTAACTGCAATGGCTCACAATTTAAGTGTTAACAAAAAATTAAGCAACCATTAAAACACCGACTCTCGCAAAAATCTTCGAATAAGCAGGGCATCGGCGTGTGAATCGCATTTCAAAAAAGTTTCCACTTTCGTAGAATCAGGCAAATCTCCGCCAAGACCCGTAATAATCGAGCGGTAAGTATTTCCACTAGTATTGAATCGCTTGCGCCGATTCCACCGTTCCAGTTGTCAGGTCGACGGCCAGTCCAGAGCGCGAAGTTCACGTCGGTTGACAATATCGTCGGCGGTAATCTGAAAGTTGAAGCGAATCTCATGCGGCGAAGCATGCCTCATGTGAGTCACCAAACCGTTAACGTCTCCGGACGCCGCCGTTGTAAGCCCGATGGTCGCCGGAGACTCCAGCAAACGAATAGAAGAACATGCAAAAACCGACGGTTGGCGTCAGACAGGCGCGTGCGGCGGGAACCGCCTTGTGGTGGGGCTCACTGGAATGCCTTGATCAGCATGATCACCGCCGGGCCGCCGACCACGATGAATACGCACGGCATTATGAACATGATCATCGGCAGCGTCAGCAGCACCGGCAGCCGGGCGGCCCGCGCCTCGTAGCGGGTCAGGGTTTCGGCGCGCATTTCGCCCGCCATGGCGCGCAGTGCCTCGCTCAGCGGGGTGCCGTACTGCATGGTCTGGATCAGCGTGCCGGTCAGCCGCTTCAGGCTGTCGAGCCCGGTACGGTTGCCCAGATTGGTCAGTGCCACCCGGCTGTCGGCGATGAATTGCAGCTCGTTGGCGGTCAACGCCAGTTCCCACGCCACGGCGGGATAGGTGTCGCGGATTTCCAGTTCCACCCGGGTGATCGCCGGCTGCAGCGACAGCCCGGATTGCGCGCAGATCAGCAGCAGATCGAGGGTGTCGGGCAGGCCGGCTTCCACCTTGGCGAGATAGGCCTTGCGGATCTTGCCGATCACCATGTCCGGCGCCATCATGCCGGTCACCGCGGCCAGCAGCGTCAGCATCAGCGCCATGTTGGCGTCGACCGAGCTGCGGTGCAGCACGAGCTGGGCGACGAGCGGCAGCAGCAGCACCAGCGATACCTTGGCGCCGATGAACAGCCCGAGGCTGGTGGATTTCGCCATGCCGGAGCTGGACAGCGTCTGCTCCAGTTCGCTCAGCGTCTTGCGCGACAGCAGCCCGCTGGCGGCGATGCCGCTGCCGAGTCGCGCGACGATATCGAGCAGCGATTGCAGCGCGCTCTTGCCGGCCGCGGCCGGGTCCGCCACCTGCTTGCGCCGGCGCGGCGCCGAGCCGTTGGCCTCGCGCAGCCGCTGCTCGACCCGGTCATCGCGGCTCACCAGTTGCAGGATCAGCAGCGCGCAGGCGACCATCAGCAGTGCCGAAAGCCCGCCCGTCAGCATCAGCATCTCGGGGCTCATGCCAGGCTCTTGCGGATGATCGAGCGCATCACGAGAACTCCCACGATCAGCGATGCCACCCCGGCGGCCAGCATGTGCTGGCCCCGTTCGGTGGTGTACATCACCGAGATATACGGCCGGTTCAGCAGCATCATGCCGCCGAACGTCACGAACGGCAGCAACGCCAGCACGATCGCGCTCGAGCGCGCCTCGGAGGCCATCGCCGAGCCCTTGGCCCTGAGCGCCAGCCGCTTGCGGATCACGTCGGCCAGGCCTTCGAGGGTTTCGGTCAGGCCGCCGCCGGTCTGCGCCTGTAGCGACAGCGCGGTGGCGAAGAACTGATATTCGGCGACGCCGGTGCGCTGGGCCAGTGCCCGGATCGCCTCGTCGAGCGCGGTGCCGATGGCCAGGTCGTTGGCCAGCAGCGCGAACTCGGCCGCGGTGGGCTGCTGCGCCTCGCGCCCGACCAGCCGCATCGCCTCGCTGACCGGCATCCCCACCCGTACCGCGCGTACCGTCATTTGCAGCGCATCGGGAAACTGCGCCACCAGCAGCTTGGTGCGCCGATCGGTCATCAGGCCGAACAGGCTGCGGCTGAGGACGACCCAGACCACCGGCGTCGCGAACAGCGCCAGCGGGCCGGCCAGGCCCTGGGCCAGCAGGGTGAGGCCGCGCGCGGCGCCGAGCGTCAGCAGCAGCCCCAGCCACCACGGGATCGGGTGATGGCGGGCATGCACCTTGTTGTAGCCGAACAGCGCGGCGAGCCGGGCCGCCGGGCTCAACCTTGGCGCCGTCGCGGCACGGGCGATCGGGCGGATCGGCACCGGGATCTGGCGATGATGGGCGCCGCTCACGCTCTGCAGCCGCTCGCTCACCCGGCGATCGCGCGCCTGTGCCCGGCTCATCAACATGCCAACCGCGGCCAGCCCGCACAGCAGCAGGCAGAAGCCCGCCAGCAGATGTACCCCGGTCATCGCCCCGCTCCGTTCATTCCGCGCTGTCTTCCATCGCCGTCATCCAGGCGCGTTCCAGCCCGAAATAGACCAGTTGCTGATGAAAGCTCGGCCGCGCCTTGCTGACCCGGTAGCGGCCGCGGATGCGCCCGGTGGAGCTCTCGCCCTGCATCTCGAACTGGAAGATGTCGTTCATGGTGATGACATCGGCTTCCATGCCGCAGATCTCGGTCACCTGGGTCACCCGGCGGCCGCCGTCGCGATGGCGCTCCACCTGCACGATGATGTTCACCGCGCCGACGATCTGGGTGCGGATGGCGGCACTCGGCAGGCCCATATTGCCCATCTGCACCATGTTCTCGATGCGGATCAGCGCGTCGCGGGTGGTGTTGGCGTGGATCGTGGACATCGAGCCGTCATGGCCGGTGTTCATCGCCTGCAGCATGTCGAACGCCTCGCCGCCGCGCACCTCGCCGATGATGATGCGGTCGGGCCGCATGCGCAGCGCGTTGCGCACCAGGTCGCGCTGGGTGATCTCGCCGCGTCCCTCGAGGCTGGGCGGGCGGGTTTCCAGCCGCACGATATGCGGCTGCTGCAGTTGCAGTTCGGCGGCGTCCTCCACCGTCACGATGCGCTCCGAGGGGTCGATCATCGTCGACAGCGCGTTCATCATCGTGGTCTTGCCCGAGCCGGTGCCGCCGGAGATCACGATATTGAGGCGGCAGCGGGCGCAGATCTGCAGCACCGCAGCCACCTGGCGGGTCATCGCGCCATATTCGATCAGCTTGGCGAAACCGATGCTCTTCTTGCCGAATTTGCGGATCGACACGCAGGGCCCATCCAGCGCCAGCGGCGGGAAGATGATGTTGACGCGGCTGCCGTCCTTGAGCCGGGCATCGACCATCGGGCTGCTCTCGTCGATGCGCCGGCCGAC
>DATJEA010000156.1:0-3277 GCA_035497095.1 Acetobacteraceae bacterium
GATGCGCCAGAATCTCCGCCGTGGTCGCCGTCGCCGGCACCACCGTCACCCGGCAGCCGGCCGAAGCCAGGCTGCGCAGGATGTTGCGCTTGGCGCCGTAATCCACCGCCACGACATGATGCGCGGGCGCCGTCTGCCGGCCGAAGCCGCGGCCCCAGGCCCATTGCGTCTCGTCCCACTCATAGGTCTGGGTGCAGGAGACCTCTTTCGCCAGGTCCATCCCCACCAGCCCCGGCCAGGATTTCGCCTTGGCCACCAGCGCCGCCACGTCGAACACGCCGTCCGCGGGGAAACTCAGCACCCCGTTCGGCGCCCCGCCATCGCGGATGCGGATGGTCATCGCCCGCGTATCCACGCCGGCCAGCCCGGTCACCCCCTGCGCCAGCAGCCAGGTGTTCAGATGCTGGGCGCTGCGCCAGTTGCTCGGCTCGGTGATGTCCTGCTTGATCACCAGCCCGCGCGCGGCGATCGTGTTGGCCTCCACATCCTCGTGGTTCACCCCGACATTGCCGATATGCGGAAACGTGAAGCTGATCACCTGCCCGGCAAACGAGGGGTCGGTCAGCGTCTCCTGATACCCGGTCATGCCGGTGCTGAAGCAGATTTCCGCCGGCACCGTGGCCGCCGCGTGGGCGCCGAAACCGCGCCCCCAGAACAGGCTGCCATCGGCCAGCGCCAGCACGGCGGTGGCGCCGGCAGGGGGCGTGTTCGAGTCGGGCATGTCGGAAGCCTTCTCATGAGAGGGAGCAGCGCCGGGCAGATCGGCCAGCGCCAGCCCGGTGGCCGCCAGCAGCGCCGGCCAGTGCTTGGCCGGAATGCTGCGCGCCTGCCGCCATTTGCGCACCGCCTCGGTGCCGACGCCGAGCCGCGCCGCGGTGGCCTCCGCGCCGCCGAGGCGTTCGATGATATCTTCTACGGAACTGGACATGGCGGGATAATATGGGAAAAATTTTCCCACCGCAATCCGTCTCTGCGAAGGATGGGAATTTACTTCCCATGCACCTTGCGCGATATCCCTATATATAGAGGGATTTTATCGGAGGCTCGCTATGTCTTTGCGTGACGACTTCACCGCCCAGCTCAAGGCCGCCATGCTGGCGCACGACACCGCGCGCGTCTCGGCGCTGCGCATGATCACCGCCAAGGTCAAGGACGTCGACATCGCCGCCCGCCCCAAAGGCGTCGACCGCGTGCCCGACGAGGAACTGATCGCCATGCTGCGCGGCATGGCCAAGTCCCGCCGCGAAAGCGTGGAGCTCTACCAGCAAGGCCACCGCCCGGAACTGGCCGCCAAGGAACAGGCCGAGATCGACCTGATCGAATCCTTCCTGCCGCAGCAGATGGACCAGGCCGCCACCGAAGCCGCCGTCGCCGCCGCCATCGCCGAGACCGGCGCCAGCAGCATCAAGGACATGGGCCGCGTCATGGCCGCCCTGAAGGCGAAGCACGCGGCCAGCATGGATATGGGCAAGGTCGGGCCGCTGGTGAAAGCCAAGCTGGGATGAGCAAGCAAGCAAGGTCTTCTTTTTTTGCAAAAAAAGAACTGCTTGCCTGACCCATGGCGCTCCCCCCCACCTTCCTGGACGAACTCCGCGCCCGCACCCCCATCGCGGCGGTGGTGGCGCGGCGCGTCAAGCTGGCGCGCTCGGGCCGGCACTGGAAGGGCAACTGCCCGTTTCACAACGAGAAGTCGCCCAGCTTCTACGTCTATGAGGACGGCTATCACTGCTTCGGCTGCGGCGCCCATGGCGACGCCATCGCCTTCGTCATGCAGTCCCAGGGCGCCGGCTTCATGGAGGCGGTGGAGCAGCTCGCCGCCGAAGCCGGCATGGAGGTGCCGAAACCCACCCCGGCCGCCGCCGAGGCCGAGCGCCGGCGGCTCGACCTGCACGGCGTGCTCGATGCCGCCGCGAGCGCCTACCAGCGCCGCCTGCACCTGCCGGAGGGCCGCGCCGGCCTCGACTATCTGCGCGCCCGCGGCCTCACGGATGAGACCATCGCCCGCTTCGGCCTGGGCTGGTCCGGCGACGGCCGTGGCGGCCTGCAGGCCGAACTGGCCCGCCAGGACATCCCGCCCGAGCTGCTGCTGCAAGCCGGCCTGCTGCGCGAAACCGAGGACGGCCGCCCGCCGCGCGAGCTGTTCTACAACCGGGTGATGTTCCCGATCCGCGACCGCCGCGGCCGCACCATCAGCTTCGGCGGCCGCATGCTCGGCGACGGCCAGCCGAAATACGTGAACGGCCCGGAAACCGCCCTGTTCTCCAAGCGCCGCACCCTCTACGCCCTCGACCTGGCCCGCGACGCCGCCCGCAGCGGCCAGCCGGTACTGGCGGTCGAGGGCTACATGGACGTGATCGCCCTGCACCAGGCCGGCTTCACCGCCGCCGTCGCCCCGCTCGGCACCGCGCTGACCGAGGAGCAGTTGGAGGAACTCTGGCGCCTGTCGCCGATGCCCACCCTCTGCTTCGACGGCGACGCCGCCGGCGCCCGCGCCGCCGCCCGCGCCGCCAGTCTGGCGCTGCCGCTGCTCGCCCCGCAACGCAGTCTGAAACTCGCCACCCTGCCCGCCGGCGAGGACCCCGACACGCTGCTCCGCCGCCACGGCCCGCCCGCCTTCCAGGCCGTGCTGGATGCCGCTCGCCCGCTCTCTTCGGCGCTGTTCGGCCTGCTCGCCGAGGGCACCGGCGCCACCCCGGAGCAGCGCGCGGCCCTGCGCGCCCGGCTGATCGAAGCCAGCGCCGCGATCCCCGACAAGGGCCTGGCCGGCGAATACCGCCGTGTCCTGCTCGACGCCTTCTACGCAAGCCGCCCGCAGCGCCCGCCCGCCCACGGCAGCAAATTCCCGCTGCGTCCCGCCACCCCGCGTCCGCCCGCCTTCACCCGCCCGCGCCCCGGCCCCGATGCCGCCGCCGCCGACCGCGCCCGCATCCTGCTCGCCATCGTGCTGCGCCATCCCGCCCTGCTGCGCGACGTCGACGAAGCCTTCGTCACCCTCGACCTGCCGCCACCGCTGGCGCGCCTGCGCAATGCGATTCTCGAATGGGCAAATGGCACACAAGCCCTTGACTCTGATGCGCTCATGTCCCACCTGGACAGCTTCGGTTTGGCGGCGGAGTCGGCCCAGGCCCTGTCGGCGACCCCAGTGCCGCTGCCAGCCTGTGCAGCGCCTGACGCCATGCCAGCGGAAGCCGGGGCGGGCTGGTGGCATTTTTTCGGATTGATGAACCCAGAGCGGTTGGATGCCGAGATCGCTGTAGCAGCGATGCAGTGGGACGAT
>DATJEA010000157.1:0-4679 GCA_035497095.1 Acetobacteraceae bacterium
CCCAATATGAACATGCTCGGCCTGCGCCAGCCGGAGATGTATGGCCGCGCGACGCTGGACGACGTGGAGGCGCTGTGCGCCGAGACCGCCGAGCAGCTTGGCCTGGCGATCGATTTCCGCCAGACCAACGGCGAGGGCGAACTGGTCTCCTGGGTGCAGGAGATGCGCGGGCGGGCGTCCGGCATCATTCTGAACCCGGCCGGCTACACCACCACCTCGATCGCGCTGATGGACGCGCTGCTGGCCAGCGAGTTGCCGGTGATCGAGGTGCATGTCAGCAACATCCATCGGCGCGAGGCGTTTCGCCATAACTCCTATGTGTCGAAGGTCGCGGTGGGGGTGATCGCCGGGCTCGGCGTCACCGGCTATGCGCTGGCGTTGCAGGCGATGGCCGAGATCGTGGAGCAGGGCGGTTGAGCGGGATCCCGTTCGACCCGGAGGCGGTGCGCAAGCTGGCCGCCATCCTGGTGGATACCGGGCTGACCGAAATCGAGATCGAGGGCAAGGACGGCCGCATCCGGGTGGTGCGCGCGCATGCCCCGGTGGCGATGCAGGTCGCCGCGCCGGCCGCCGCCGCCCCGGTCGCGGCGCCGGCCGCCGCATCGCCGGGCGCCGCGCCGGTGGAGGATGCCGCGCATCCCGGCGCGGTGCTGAGCCCGATGGTGGGGGTGGCGTATCTGGCCGCCGAGCCGGGCGCGCCGCCATTCGTTACCGCCGGCCAGAGCGTCGCCGCCGGGCAGACGCTGCTGCTGATCGAGGCGATGAAGACGTTCAACCAGATCAAGGCGCCGCGCGCCGGTGTGGTGACCCGCATCCTGGTCGCCGCGAGCGAGGCGGTGGAATACGGCCAGCCGCTGCTGATCCTGGAATAGCCGCGTGGCCAGGCCGCTGTTCAACAAGGTTCTGATCGCCAATCGCGGTGAGATCGCGCTGCGCATCCAGCGCGCCTGCCGCGAACTGGGCATCCCCACGGTCGCCGTGCACTCCACCGCCGACGCCACCGCGATGCATGTGCGGCTGGCCGATGAGAGCGTGTGCATCGGGCCGCCGGCGGCGCGCGACTCCTATCTCAACGTGCCGGCGATCCTGTCGGCGGCGTCGATCACCGGGGCGGATGCGATCCATCCCGGCTACGGGTTCCTCTCCGAGAATGCCGATTTCGTCGACATGGTGGAGGCGCATGGGCTGACCTTCATCGGCCCCACGGCTGCGCATATCCGCATGATGGGCGACAAGATCGCCGCCAAGACCGCGATGGCCGGCCTCGGCGTGCCGCTGGTGCCGGGCAGCGACGGCGAGGTGGCGGATATGGACGAGGCGGCGCGGGTGGCGGCGCGGATCGGCTATCCGGTGCTGGTGAAGGCGGCGGCCGGCGGCGGCGGGCGCGGCATGAAGGTGGCGACCTCGGCCGAGGGGCTGGAGGAAGCCTGGCGGGTGGCGCGTACCGAGGCGCGCACCGCGTTCGGCAATGACGCGGTTTATATTGAAAAATATCTCGACCGGCCGCGCCACATCGAATTGCAGGTGATGGCCGACAGCCAGGGCCATGTGGTGCATTTCGGCGAGCGCGACTGCTCGCTGCAACGCCGCCACCAGAAGCTGCTGGAGGAGGCCGGCTCGCCGGCGCTGACCGCAGCGGAGCGCGATGCGCTGGGCGAGACGGTGACCGCCGGGCTGGCGAAGCTGGGCTACCGAAATGCCGGCACGCTGGAGTTTCTCTATCAGGACGGCCAGTTCTCGTTCATCGAGATGAACACGCGGTTGCAGGTGGAGCATCCGGTGACCGAGATGGTCAGCGGCATCGACCTGGTGCGCGAGCAGATCCGCATCGCCGCCGGCGAGCCGCTTGGCTACACGCAGCGGGATGTGCGGTTTTCCGGCCATGCCATCGAATGCCGCATCACCGCCGAGGACCCGGAGACGTTCACCCCGAATCCGGGCCGGGTGACCGCGTTTCATGCGCCGGGCGGGTTGGGCGTGCGGGTCGATTCGGCGCTGTATGCCGGCTACATGGTGCCGCCGTTCTACGACAGCATGATCGCCAAGCTGATCGTCCACGCGCCGACCCGGCCGGAGGCGATCGCCCGTTTGCGCCGCGCGCTCGACGAGTTCGTGGTGGTCGGCGTGAAGACCACGCTGCCGCTGCATCAGCGCATCGTCGAGGCGCCGGAGTTCCAGGCCGGCGAGTACACCATCCATTGGCTGGAGCGGTTCGTCGGGCGGTAGCGCGCGGCCGCCATGCGCGGCGCGCTATGGACTTTATTCCTATTTTATGGTATCTGGGCAACAGCACCGTCGCCCGAAGCTTAGTAATCCGCGCCAGCAGTCGCGCCCCCCGGCGCGACCTGTCTGGCGCAAGCTATACGCGCGTACACTGTGTACTGTGGCGCGAGGTTGGCGCACTTGGCGCAACACGGCGCGCCTTGGGGCAAGACGGCGCGCCTTGGGGCGCAAGACGGCGCGCTGGAGGCGCGCCTTGCCCGGCAGCCATACCAGCCGATAGACTGGCGCATGTCCCGCCGAACCCTCGCCGTCACCACGGAGCTGATGCTGCGCGCCTACCGCGCCGGCCTGTTCCCGATGGCCGAGACGCGCGACAGCGACAAGCTGTACTGGCTGGACCCGGAGCAGCGCGGCGTGCTGCCGCTGTACGGCTTCCATCTGCCGCGCCGGCTGCTGCGCACCGTGCTGTCGGACCATTTCACGGTCAGCGCCGACCAGGATTTCGCCGCCACCATCGCCGCCTGCGCCGAAGCCCGGCCGGGGCGGGAGGACACCTGGATCAACCCGCAGATCGAGCAGTTGTTCACCGCGTTGCACCGGCAGGGCCACGCCCACTCGGTGGAATGCCGGGCCGGCGGCGACCTGGTGGGCGGGCTGTACGGGGTGGCGATCGGCGGCGCGTTTTTCGGCGAGAGCATGTTCAGCCGGGTGCGCGACGCCTCCAAGGTGGCGCTGGCGCATCTGGTCGCGCGGCTGCGGCTGGGCGGCTTCACGCTGCTCGATACCCAGTTCGTCACCCGGCATCTGTCGCAGTTCGGCGCCCATGAAATCTCCCGCGCCGACTACAAGGGCCAGCTCGCCCGCGCGCTGCTGGAGCCGGCGGTGTGGCTGCCGGCGCCGGCGCCGGAGGTGCTGCGCAGCGAGTTGCGGGCGCTGGAGAGCGGCGGGGTGCTGTTGTTGTGAATATGAGCGTCCGCCTGCTGATTGCGGCTGCGGCCGGCCTGCTGGCAACACCCGCGTTGGCGCAGCAGCGCCCGCTGGTGCAGCCGTCGCGGGATGTGGCGGTGAGCTATCAGGTGCGCGGCGTCGCGGTGCCGGGCATGCCGGCCGGGCCGCAGCGGATGGAGGTCGCCTACTCGGCCGTCGAGCAGCGGCTGCGGCTGGCCAGCCCCGGCTATCCGCAGGGCTACGCGGTGGTGGCGCTGGCGGCGCGCAGCATCCTGCTGGTACTGCCTGCCGCCAGCGCCTATATCCCGATGCCGATGCGTGGGCCGGAGATGGCGCTGCTCTCCGGCGATCCGGGGTTGCGCTTCACCGCTTCCGGCAGCGACCGCGTGGCCGGGCTGCGCTGCACGGTCTGGCGGATCGTCGATCCCCAGGCTGGCGGCCGGCGGGGCAGCGCCTGCATCACCGCCGACGGCGTGCTGCTGCGCGGCGATGACGGGCGGGGCGGGCGCAGCGTGGTTGCCACCAGCGTGCAGTATGGCCGCCAGCCGGCGGCGCTGTTCGCGGTGCCGCAGGGGTTCCACCGCATCGAGATGCCGCGCCTGCCTCGGCCTTGATTCTGCATCCGCATCGCCCGCCGGACCGTAACGCAGGCAGGGTGCAACGCCGCGCCCCTTGCCGAGTCCCCGATGCAGGACATTTGAACAAGCCATGATGCGAACGCTCACCGCCCCGCTCTGCGACCACTCCGGCCGGTTCTCGGCGCTGAAGGCCGGCTGCCTGCTGTTCTGCCTGCTGCCGGCAGCCCTGGTGCTGCAACAGGCGCTGGCCGGCACGCTGGGCCCGCGCCCGATCACCGAGGCGATCCATCAGGTTGGCGACTGGACGGTGCGGCTGCTGCTGCTGACGCTGTTCGTCACCCCGGCCCGCACCGTGCTGGACTGGCCGCGCGTGCTGCTGCTGCGCCGCATGCTGGGGGTCGCCACCGCCTGTTATGCGTCGCTGCACATCACGCTGTATGCCATGGACCAGCAATGGAAGCTGGGCACGGTGGCCAGCGAGATCGTGCTGCGCTTCTACCTCACCATCGGGTTCGTCGCGCTGCTCGGGCTGCTGGCGCTGGCGATCACCTCCACCGATGGCTGGCAGAAGCGGCTGCGCGGGCGGTGGAAAAAGCTGCACCGGCTGGTGTTCCCGATCGCCGTGCTGGGCCTGTTGCACTACTTCATCCAGTCGAAGATCGACGTCAGCAGCGCCGCCTTCTACGCCGGGCTGTTCTTCTGGCTGATGCTGTGGCGGGCGCTGCCGCGCCGCTGGCAGGGCCGCACGCTGGCGTTGCCGGGGCTGGCGATCGGCGCCGGGCTGGCCACCGCGGCGGTGGAGGCGCTGTGGTACGGCCTGGCCACCAAGGTGCCGGCGCTGCTGGTGCTGGCGGCCAATCTCGGCCAGTTGCGGCCGGCCTGGCAGGTGGTGCTGGCCGGCTTCGCGCTGCTGCTGCTGGTGCTGGCGCG
>DATJEA010000158.1:0-10141 GCA_035497095.1 Acetobacteraceae bacterium
CGGGATTGGAGTTGCAGGCCGGGGCGGGTCTGGCCCCCGGCCATCTGTACCGCTGGCGCCTGGCCGAGCAGCGCGCCGCCGGCCAGGGTGCGGGACAGCGTCGAGATCACCATGCCGCGCACCCCGGCGGCGTCGCGAAACCGCACCTCCGCCTTGGCCGGGTGTACGTTGACGTCCAGTTCCTCGGGCGGCAGGTCGAGGAACAGGGCGACCACCGGGTGGCGGCCGTGCTGGATCACGTCGCGGAACGCCACCCTGACCGCGGTGCGCAATACCGGGTCGGCGACCGGCCGGCCGTTCACCACCAGCGCCTGGGCGGCCGCGGTGGCGCGATGCACGGTGGGGGCGGCGATGTAGCCGGACAGGTGCAGCTCGCCGCGCACGCCGTCCACTTCCAGCAGCGCGGCGGCGGCTTCCGGGCCGAGCAGCGCCGCCACCCGGGCGGCGCGGTCCTGCGCCGGCAGGTCGAAGCCCACCCTTCCGTCGCTCTCGAAGCGGAATGCCACATGCGGCGCGGCCAGCGCCAGACGGCGGATCGCCGCCTCGGTGGCGTCGGCCTCGGCGCGCGGGGTTTTGAGGAATTTGCGCCGCGCCGGGGTGGCGAAGAACAGGTCGCGCGCCACCACCCGAGTGCCGGGGGCGCCGGCCGCCGGGGCCACCGCGCCGACCGCACCGCCCTCCACGCTGAGCCGGCTGGCGTGGTCCGAGTCGTGCGGGCGGGAAGTGATTTCGAGCCGTGCCGCAGCGCCGATGCTGGGCAGCGCCTCGCCGCGAAAGCCGAGGGTGAGGATGCGGACCAGTTGTTCGTCGGCCAGCTTGGAGGTGGCGTGGCGCTGCACCGCCAGGGCGAGTTCGTCGGCGGTCATGCCGGCGCCGTCATCCACCACCTCGATGCGGTCGATGCCACCGCCGTCGATCGCGACCGAGATGCGGGTGGCGCCGGCATCCAGCGCGTTTTCCACCAGTTCGCGCGCCGCCGCGGCCGGCCGTTCGATCACCTCGCCGGCGGCGATGCGGTTCACCGTCGCCTCGGGCAGCATGCGGATGCGGCCCGCTTGCACGATTAATCGCCGCGCAGCGTGTGGAAACGGGCGATCAGCGCGCTGGTGGAGGCGTCGTGTCGGCCGGGTTTGGCGCCGGCGGCGAGGTCGGGGATGATCCCGGAGGCCAGCGCCTTGCCGAGTTCAACGCCCCACTGGTCGAAGCTGTTGATGCCCCACAGGCAGCCCTGCACCGCCACCTTGTGCTCATACAGCGCGATCAGCCGGCCCAGGCTGTAGCCGTCCAGCTTGCGGAACATGATCGTGGTGCTCGGCCGGTTGCCGCTGAACACCCGATGCGGCGCGACGCGGACGATGGTGGCGGCGTCGGCGCCGGCCTGGTGCATCTCGGCCTCCACCTGGGCCAGGGTTTTGCCGGCGAGCAGCGCCTCGGCCTGGGCGAAGGCGTTGGCGGCCAGAATCCGATGCGCCTCGGGCCGGTCGTGGTCCGGTTCGGCGGCCAGGATGAAATCCATCGGCACCGGCGTGGTGCCCTGATGCACCAGTTGCATGAAGCTGTGCTGCGCGTCGGTGCCGGCCTCGCCGAACACCACCGGACAGGTGGCGTGCGCGGCGGGCTGGCCGTCCAGCGCCACCGACTTGCCGTTGCTCTCCATTTCGAGCTGCTGGAGATAGGCGGGGAATTTCGCCAGCCGCTCGTCATAGGCCAGGATGCAGTGGGTGCGGTAGCCCATTGCGTTGACCTGCCAGATGCCGGCCAGCGCCAGCAGCACCGGCAGGTTCTCGCTGAAGCTGGCGGTCTGGAAATGCACATCCATCGCGCGGGCGCCGTCCAGCATGGCCTGGAACGGCTCCCAGCCGGCGGCCAGCGCGATCGACAGGCCGACCGGCGACCACAGCGAATAGCGGCCGCCGACCCAGTCGCGGAAGCCGAACATGCGCTCGGCGGCGATGCCGAATTTGGCCACCGCGTCGGCGTTGGTCGACAATGCGGCGAAATGTGCGCCGACTGCGTCCTCGCCGAGTGCGGCGGCCAGCCAGGCGCGCACCGCCTTGGCGTTGGTCATGGTCTCCAAGGTGGTGAAGGTCTTGGAGGCGACCAGCACCAGGGTGCGGGCCGGGTCGAGCACGCGCTTCAGCGCCGCGAAGGCGTGGCCGTCGACGTTGGACAGGAAATAGGGTTGCAGCCTAGCGCCGTGCGCCAGAGTCAGCGCCTCGCTGGCCATGCGCGGGCCGAGATCGCTGCCGCCGATGCCGATGTTCAGCACCGCCTGGAACGGCTGGCCGGTGGCGCCGCGCAGCCGGCCGGCATGCACCGCTTCGACGAATGCCTGCATACGGGCGCGCTCATCGGCCGCCTCGCGGCTGGCATTCTCGCTTCCGGCGTGCAGCGTGACGCCCGGCGGCGCGCGCAGTGCCATGTGCATCGCCGCCCGGCCCTCGGTGACATTGACCGCGGCGCCGGCGAACAGGCGCTCGCGGAAGCCGGTCAGATCGGCCGCCTCGGCCAGATCGAGCAGCGCCACCAGCGCTTCGCCGTCGATCGCGGTCTTGGAGAGGTCGAGCGCCAGATCGTCCAGCGTCGCGGTCATGCGGCGGGCGCGGTCGGGGTCGGCGGCGAACAGGCGCCTGATGTCGCGCGCGCCGGGACGCGCCGCCAGTGCGGCAAGACGCTGCCATGCCTGCTGCAAGATGGAGTCGCTGCTCATGGCGGGAGTTTAGCGCAAACCGGAGGCCGCGTCAGGTTAACGCCTAGAGGATTGAATCCCAGAAGGATTTCTGCTTGCGCTGGATGATCGGGGTCTCACCCTGCTCCTGGCTCTGGCCGAGCGCCGCGTTGGTGCGAATGCGCTGCGACTCGCGAGTCGGGTCGACCACCACGCCGGGCTTGGGTGGCGTGCGCCAGAACATCAGCGTATCGGTGAAGCTGCGGTCGGTCGCCGCCAGGGCCGCGTCGCGGTCCACCCGCTGGCGGATATTGTCCGGCGCCGGCGGGCCGGCCTCCTGCACCAGCGCCTGCTGGCCGGGCGACATGGCGGCGGCGCCGGCGCCGGCCGCGCCCGGCACCAGCACCGCCTCGGCGCCCGCCGAGGCGCGCATGTCCTGCGGCCGCGCGGCGCCGGGGTCGGGCGCGCGCAGGTTGAAATTCGGCGGCATCGACAGCGGCTGCTGCGTCGTCACGCTGAATTCGTCCGGCGCATCGCGGGTCAGGCCGAAGCTGCGGGACAGGTTGGAATCGCCGCATCCCCCCAGCACCAGCACGGCGAGGAACGCCACGGCGGGAACGGCACGGCGGAGGTGGAAGCTGTGAACCATCATGACGCCTGCTTAGCGGTGAGAACTATCGTCGGCAAGATGTTTGCCGCGCGGTTGCGGCAACACCGATTCGAGCACCAGCGCGGCCACACCGCAGACGATCGCCGCGTCGGCCACGTTGAACACATACCATGACCAGCCGAAGGCATGGGCGTGAATGAAATCGACGACATAGCCCAGACGCAACCGGTCCAGCACGTTGCCCACCGCGCCGCCGGCGATGCTGCCGAGCGCCACCGCCACCAGCGCCCGCTCGGCCCGCCGCAGCCAGACCAGCAGCGCCACCACCACCGCCAGCGCCACCGCCGCCAGGATGATGGCGCTGGTCGCACCGTCGCCGCGCAGCAGCCCGAAGGTGATGCCGCGATTCTCCACCCAGGTGAGGTTCAGCACCGGCAACACCGCGACGCTGCCCAGAGATTGCAGCTGCAAGCCGTTGATGATCCAGTATTTGCTCGCCTGGTCGGCGACCAACACCAAGGCCCCGGCGGCCAACCCCAGCGCGGTGAAGCGGCCGCGCATCGTCATGCAGTCGGCTGCCCGACCAGGCCGGATTCCACTGCGTCGGTGCAGCGCAGGCAGAGCGTCGGGTGCGCCGCCCGGCTGCCGACCTCGTCCAGCACCCGCCAGCAGCGCGCGCATTTGGTGCCCGGCGCGCGGGCGGTCAGCACGCCCGGTTCGCCCTGCCGCAGCGTCACGCCGGGCACGATCAGCACCTCGGCCCAGTCCTCGGCGCCGAGCAGGAAATCGGCCTCCGACTCGGCGGTCATCTGCACCACCGCCTGGTTCGAGGAGCCGATCTCGCCATCCTTGCGCATCTGCTCCAGCGCCAGGGTGGCCACCCGGCGCTGCTCGCGCACCCGCTCCCACTTCGCCGCCAGCGCGTCATCGCGCCAACTGGCCGGCACCTCGGCGAAGGCTTCCAGATGCACGCTGCTCTCTTCGCCGAAGCGCGCCGTCCAGGCCTCCTCGGCGGTGAACGCCAGCACCGGCGCCAGCCACGTGCACAGGCAGCGATGCAGATGGTCGAGCACGGTGCGGGCGGCGCGGCGCCGCTTGCTGTCCGGCCGGTCGCAATACACCGCGTCCTTGCGGATATCGAAGTAGAACGCTGAGAGGTCGGTGGAGCAGAACGCGTGCAGCGCCGGATACACCCCGGCCCAGTCGTAGCTCTGCACCGCGGCCCGCACCAGGGCGTCGAGTTCGGCCAGCCGGTGCAGCACCCAGCGTTCCAGCTCCGGCATATCGGCCACCGCCACCCGCTCGGCGTCGCTGAAGCCATCGAGCGAGCCGAGCAGCCAGCGCAGCGTGTTGCGCAGCCGGCGATACAATTCGGCCTGCTGCTTCAGGATCTCCGGGCCGATGCGCATGTCCTCGCTGGTGTCCGACGACATCACCCACAGCCGCAGGATATCGGCGCCGTACTTGTCGTTGACCGCCTGCGGCGCGGTGACGTTGCCGAGCGATTTGGACATCTTGCGGCCCTGCTCGTCCATCACGAAGCCATGCGTCAGGATCGCCTTGAACGGCGCGGCACCACGGGTGCCGATCGCTTCCAGCAGCGAGGAGTGGAACCAGCCGCGATGCTGGTCGGTGCCCTCCAGATACAGATCGGCCGGCCACGGCAGGCCGCGCGCCTCCAGCACGAAGGCGTGCGTCGAGCCGCTCTCGAACCACACATCGACGATGTCCATCACCTGCTCATAATCCGCCGGATCGCGCCCGGGGCCGAGGAAGCGCTCCGGCGCCGAGGAGTACCAGGCATCCGCGCCCTCGACCGCGAAGGCATCGACGATGCGGGCCACCACATCGGCATCGCGCAGCGGCTGGCCGCTCGCCTTGTTGACGAACACCGCGATCGGCACGCCCCAGGCACGCTGCCGGCTGATGCACCAGTCCGGCCGGCTGGCGACCATGCTGCCGATCCGGTTGCGGCCCTGGTCGGGCACGAACACCGTGTCAGCAATGGCTTGCAAGGCTTTGGCGCGAATGGCTTGCGGCCCGTCCATGCGGATGAACCATTGCGGCGTGGCGCGGAAGATCAGCGGCGCGTTGGAGCGCCAGGAATGCGGATAGGAATGCACCAGCTTGCCGCGCGCCAGCAGGCCGCCGGCCGCGGTGAGCGCCGCGCAGACCGCATCGGCCGCCTTGTAGACATGCAGCCCGGCGAACTGCGGCACCCAGGCATTGAAGGTGCCGTCCTCGCCGACCGTCTCCGGCACTTCCAGCCCATGCTCGCGGCCGAGCAGGAAATCCTCCTCGCCGTGGCCGGGGGCGATATGCACGAAGCCGGTGCCGGCCTCGGTGGTGACGTAATCGGCGAGAAACACCGGCACGTCATGGTCATAGCCGCGCCCGCGCAACGGGTGCGCGCAGACCGTGCCGAGCAGGTCGGCGCCTTTCACCAGGCGTTCGACGTGATGCGTCGCGGCGCCCACGGTTTCGAGGAATTGCGGCAGCAGCGCCATCGCCACCAGCACCACCTCGCCGGGCCGCGCCAGCGAGCCTGCCGCGACACTGTCGAGCCGCACCACGGCGTAATCGAACTCGGCGCCGGCGGCGATCGCCCGGTTGCCCGGCATGGTCCACGGCGTCGTGGTCCAGATCACGATGCTGGCGCCTTCCAGGCCCGTGACCGGGCTGGACAGCACCGGAAACCGCACCGTCACCGTGGCACTGGTATGGTCGTGATACTCGATCTCGGCCTCGGCCAGCGCGGTCTTCTCCACCGGCGACCACATCACCGGCCGCAAGCCGCGATACAGCGCGCCGTTCAGCAGGAACTTGCCGATCTCGCCGGCGATTGCCGCCTCGGACGGGAAATCCAACGTCGCGTAGCGATGCGCCCAGTCGCCCAGCACGCCGAGGCGGCGGAACTCGATCTCCTGCACCGCCATCCAGTGGCGCGCGTAGTCGCGGCACTCGGCGCGGAACTGTAGCACCGGTACCGCGTCCTTATCCTTGCCGGCGGCACGATACTGCTCCTCGATCTTCCATTCGATCGGCAGGCCGTGGCAGTCCCAGCCGGGGATGTAATCGGCGTCATAACCGGCCATCTGGCGCGCCCGGTTGATCACGTCCTTGAGGATCTTGTTGACCGCGTGGCCGATATGCAGGTTGCCGTTGGCGTAGGGCGGGCCATCATGCAGGATGAACTTGCGCCGGTTGCGCGAGGCGTCGCGCACACGCTGCCACAGCCCCATCGCCTCCCAGCGCGCCAGGATCGCCGGCTCGGTCTGCGGCAGGTTGCCGCGCATCGGGAACGAGGTCGCCGGCAGGAACACGGTACTGCGGTAATCGGGGCCGCGGTAATCAGGCTGGGTCTTGGTGTCGGTCATCACATTCTCATGCGGCAGCGGGCCGCGTCAGGGGTGCGTACAGAAAAATCCCGGCGCTCAGCGAGCGGCCGGGCCGGTAATCGGCACTCGCACTACCCCGTTCATGGCGCGGAATATGCTTATGGGCAGCGGAAAAGGTCAAGCGAGGCAAGGCGCCGCGATACCCTTCGCGCCCGGCATCATCGGCGTCGATAACGCGGTTTTGCGGCCCGAACAGGGCGGCCGAGGCAAGTTCGCGGGGCGCGAAACGGACCGGTGACGACAAGCTCCCGCAACGACTTGACCATGCTGCCGATCTATGCGCTGTTTCGTCGGGTTACACGTGAGTTACACACGGATGATCACGAATCGGCGGATCGGTCGGATTTACGGCACGCCGGGCCTGCTTAGAGCCGCTAATAGGGAGAAGACGTCATGAGCATCACGAAACGTGGGTTGATCAACGGCGCGCTCGGCGCGGCGCTGGCTGGCGGCCTGGCGCGCCCGGCGCTGGCGGCGGGGGCACGGGTGATCAAGATATCGCACCAATTCCCGGCCAACATCGATTTTCGCGACGTGCTGGCGCGCAAATTCGCCGCCGAGGTCGAGAAGCGCACCAACGGCGCGCTGACCTTCCAGATTTTCCCCGGCGGCTCGCTGTTCAAGGCGACCCAGCAATTCGACGCGATGGCCAACGGCGCGCTTGATATGTCGGTCTACCCGCTGGCCTATTCGGGCGGCAAACTGCCAGCCGCCAATCTGACCCTGATGCCGGCGCTGATCGAAAGCTACGAGCAGGGCTACAAATGGGCGGATGCGCCGATCGGCAAATGGCTGGAAGGCTATCTGTCGGATAATGGCGCCGAACTGATGACCTGGGTCTGGCAGGGCGGCGGCGTCGCCTCGCACACCAAGGCGATCCGCGTGCCGGCGGACGTCAAGGGGCTCAAAACCCGCGGCGCCGGCAAGATGATCGAGCTGATGCTGCAGGCAGCCGGCGCCTCGATCTCCAACTTCCCGTCCAGCGAAACCTATAACGCGATGCATTCGGGCGTGGTTGATGCGCTGTGGACGTCGAGCGCGTCGCTGATGAGCTTCCGCTTGCAGGAGGTGGCGAAGGATGTGACCACGGCGCGGAAATATACCTTCTGGTACATGTTCGAGCCGCTGCTGATGGCGAAATCCACCTTCAACAGCCTGACCCCCGGCCAGCAGCAGATCGTGAAAGAAGTCGGCCATTCGTTGCAGGATTTCGTGCTGGCCTCGTGCAAGGCCGACGACGCCAAGGTGGCCGCCGTGTTCGGCAAGGCCGGCGACCATGTCTACGACATGGACAAGGGCGAGTTCGGCCAATGGAAGGCGCTGGCGCGCACCAGCGCCTATAAGAACTTCGCCGACCACGTGAAGGACGGCAAGAAGCTGCTCGACATGGCCGAAGCGGTGGCATGAGCGGCACGGCGCCGATGGCAACCGACGGCGGCGGATCGGCGGCGCCGCCGCGCGGTGGTTTTCCGGGGCCGGTCTGGCGCGGGTTCAGCGGTGCGGTGAAGGCGGTCAATCGCCTGGTCGGCTTCCTGGCCGGGCTGATGGTGGTCGCCTCCTGCGTCATCATCACCAACGAGGTGTTCTGGCGCTATTATCTGCATCGCCCGCATACCTGGAATCTCGAGGTCAACATCTTCCTGCTGGTCGGCGCCACGTTTCTCGCCGCCGGCTACACGCAGATGCACCGCGCCCATGTCGGCACCGAGGTGTTGCAGACCATCATGTCGCCGCGCTGGAACCGCCGGCGCATCCTGGCCGGTGACATTCTATCCGCCCTGCTCTGCGCCTTCGTGGCGGGAATGGTGCTGCATTATGACTGGCAGGCCTGGAGCAGGGACTGGACCACCGATTCCACCTGGGCGCCGCCGTTGTGGATTCCCTACACGTTGATCGGGGTTGGCCTGGTGCTGATTACGCTCGAATATTTGGTACAGATCGTCGAGGAAATCGTGCTGGGAGGTGAGCGATGAGCCCCGGCGAACTCGGCATCCTGTTCGTTACCGTCTCGCTGATCCTGCTGCTGTCCGGCATGCCGGTGGCGTTCGCGCTGGGCAGCGTGTCGGTGGGCTTCATGCTGGTGTTCATGCCGGCAGCCAATCTGGGGCAACTGGCCCAGATGCTGTACGAGGGCATGGATAATTTCACCCTGCTCGCCATTCCGCTGTTCATGCTGATGGGCATCGCGGTGGGGCGAACGCGGGCAGCGGCCGATCTGTACGAATCGGTCTATCGCTGGACACACCGGTTGCCGGGCGGGCTGGGTGTCGCCAATGTGATCGGCTGCGCGATCTTCGCGGCGATGTGCGGGTCGAGCACGGCGACTTCGGCGGCGATCGGCGTGATGGGCGTGCCGGAGATGCGCCAGCGCGGCTATTCGCCGGGGTTTGCCGGCGCGCTGGTGGCCTCCGGCGGCACGCTGGGCATCCTGTTCCCGCCCTCGGTGACGCTGATCCTGTACGGCATCGTGGCCGAGCAATCGATCGGGCAGTTGTTCCTGGCCGGCATCGTGCCGGGACTGCTGCTGATGCTGCTGTTCGCGGTGTGGGTGGTGATCCACTCGTTCTACTATAGTCGCGGCCAGTGGCTGAATGTCGCGGCGCCCGCGGCTGGCACGCTGTCGGCGGCCGCGGTGTTGCCGCATGGCGCCGATCCGGCCTCCGTGCATTTCACCTGGCGCGAGCGGTTCGAGGCGCTGCCGCGGCTGCTGCCGTTCTTCAGCATCATCACCGTGGTCATGCTGGCGCTGTATGGCGGCTATGCGACGCCGTCCGAGGTGTCCGGCGTCGGCGCGTTCGCCACGCTGATCATGGTGGCGATCGTCTATCGCTGCTACCGCTGGAGCGAGATCAAGAAGATCATCCTGGGCACTGCCGAATATGCCTCGATGATCATGCTGATCATCGCGATGTCGTTCCTGTTCAGCTACGTGATGAGCTATCTCTACATCACCCAGAGCACCACGCAGTGGCTGGTGACGCTGCACCTGTCGAAATGGGCGTTCCTGTTCTGGATCGACATCCTGGTCATCCTGATGGGGTTCTTCCTGCCGCCGGTGGCGATCGTGCTGATGATCACGCCGGTGATCATGCCGGGCCTGCTGGCGCATGGTTTCGACCCGATCTGGTTCGGCGTGAATATGAGCCTGGTGATGGAAACTGGGCTGATCCATCCGCCGGTCGGGCTCAACCTGTTCGTCATCCAGGGCATTGCGCCGGATATCGGGCTGAAGGAACTGATCCTGGCGGTGCTGCCGTTCCTGGCCATCATTCTGGCATTCATCGTGGTGTTTTCGGTGTTCCCGTCGATCGCAACCGCGCTGCCGCACGCATTCTTCGCCAGCTAGCAGCGTGTCGGACTTAGCGGGGCTCGGTATGGTCGGTTAGAGTGGTTGGATGAGCGACTTCGGACCGATTGACCGCGCCACCGGGCTTCTGCCGCCGCCTTCGGTGGACGAGTGGCTGC
>DATJEA010000159.1:0-23648 GCA_035497095.1 Acetobacteraceae bacterium
ACCGCGCCGACCTGACCCACGCGATCGCTCATATTCTCGGCGTCAAGCCGAAGCCGCCGTCTCCGCCAGCCGCATGAACACCGGCACCGCGGTCGCCAGATCGGCCAGTGCGATGCGCTCCACCGGCGTATGCGCCACCGCGATATCGCCGGGGCCGAGCACCACGCAGGGCGCGATATCCTGCAACTCGGAGGCATCGGTGCCATAGGCCACCGTCACCGCCGCAAGGCCGGTCTGCGCGGTGCAGAGTTGAATCAGCGGATGCGAGGCCGGCAACTCCGGCGGCTTGCCCTCGGCCAGTTCGGCGAGTTCCACCCCGCAGCGCGCCGCCGCCGCGCGCACCGCATCGCGGATCGGCACCGGGTCGACGCTGGCGCTGGTGCGGAACTTGATCCGCACCGTGGTGAGCGGCACCGTCATGTTCACCGGCGCACCGTGATTGTCGATCACCAGATTGAAATCGCCGAATGGCGGATCATAGCCCGGATCGTGCAGCGCCGGATCATCCCGCAGCCGCTCATGGATCGCCCTCATCTCCATCAGGAACGGCGCCATCGCCCAGTTGGCGTTGCGTCCGCGCCCGGTCGAGGAATGTGCCTGCACCCCGCGCGCCAGGGCGGTAAAGGTGATCGAACTGCGATGCCCGCGCACCGGCACCATGCCGGTCGGCTCCACCACCACGATGCCGGACAGCCCGGCCTCGCGCGCCAGCACCGACTGCGCCGCGACCAGCTTCGCCCCGGCCTTGGTGGTCTCCTCGTCGGTGGTGATCAGCAGGGTCACCGGCACACGCTCGGGCAAATGCCGGGCGGCGACGATGGCGGCGGCCACCTGGCCCTTCATGTCGGCGCTGCCCAGCCCATGCAGCACGCTGTCGTCGATCCGGCCGGACCACGGATCGTCCTGCCAGCCGGTAGCGGGCACCGTGTCCATATGGCCGGAGAACGCCAGCCCGCCGCTGCCCGTCCCCTTGCGCGCCACCAGCGCCCGCTTCGCCACGCCCGCGGTATCGGTATAGTCCAGCCGCTCCACCGTGAAGCCGCCCAGCGCCGCCTCGACGCACTCGGCCATCGCCAGGTTGGACAGCCCGCTGCGGCTGTCGATGCGCACCATCTGCTGCGCCAGGGTGGTTACTTCGGGGCCGAAATCCGGCATGTCGCGATACTCCGTCTGTCTCTGCGCGGTATGGTTGACCAACCGCCGCCGCAGCGCCAGCCTGCCGCCATGAGGACCGACCGATGACACTCGCCTATCTCGACCCACGCTCCGGTGAAACCTTCCCGATCGAGGCGCCGCGCTGGTGCGGCACCGATCACGCGCCGCTGCTGCTCACCCCGCTGCCCGGCATCACCCGCCGCGACATCGACACCGCCGAGCGCAGCATCTGGCGCTACCGCGCCGCCCTGCCGCTGGCCTGCCCGCAGCCGATCAGCATGGGCGAGGGCTGCACGCCGCTGCTGTCCCGCACGCTGCACGGCGCCGAGGCGCTGCTGAAATGCGAGTGGTTCATGCCCACCGGCAGCTTCAAGGACCGCGGCGCCAGCGTGATGCTGTCGCTGCTGCGCCAGCAGGGCGTCGACGCGGTGCTGGAGGACAGCAGCGGCAACGGCGGCGCCGCGGTCGCCGCCTATGCCGCGGCGGGCGGTATGCGCGCCACCATCATGGCGCCGGACAGCACCAGCCCGGCCAAGACCGTCGCCATGCGCGCCTATGGCGCCGAGGTCGAGCTGATCCCCGGCAACCGCCAGGCGACGTCGGACGCCGCGGTGGCGCGCGCCGCCCAGGTGTTCTACGCCAGCCATAACTGGCAGCCGTTCTTCCTGCACGGCACCAAGACCCTGGCCTATGAACTGTGGGAGGATCTCGGCTTCCGCGCGCCGGACAACATCATCATCCCGTGCGGCGCCGGCTCCAACGTGCTGGGCTGCGAGATCGGTTTCGCCGAACTGCTGCGCGCCGGCGAGATCGAGGCGATGCCGCGCCTGTTCGCCGCCCAGCCGGAAAACTGCGGCCCGATCGCCGCCACCTTCCTGGCCGGCGGCGACAGCATGGTGCAGACCCCGATCCGCCCGACCATCGCCGAGGGCACCGCCATCGCCCAGCCGCTGCGCCTGCCCGAGGTGCTCGGCGCGCTGCGCGGCTCCGGCGGCGGCGCGGTGCTGCTGAGCGAGGCCGAGATCGCCGCCGCCACCCTCACGCTGGCCCGCACCGGCGTCTATGTCGAGCCGACCAGCGCCCAGGCCGCCGCCGCCTTCGCCCGCCTGCTCGACAGCGGCGCCATCCGGCCGGAGCAGACCACCGTGCTGGTGCTGACCGGCAGCGGCCTCAAGGCCACCCCGCGCATCGCCGACCTGCTCGGCATCGCATTGTAGGCATCCACCGGCATGAAGCTCGACGACCTGCCCACCCCCTGCCTGGTGCTCGATCGCGGCATCCTGCAGCGCAACCTCGCCCGCATGGGCACCGCCGTCGCCCGCCACGGCGTGGCATTACGGCCGCACATGAAGACCGCCAAATCGCACGATGTCGCCCGCCTGGCGCTGGCGGTGCCACCTGCCGCTGGCGGCATTACCGTCTCCACGCTGGCCGAGGCGGAGTATTTCCTCGCCCACGGCGTCACCGACATCCTCTACGCGGTCGCCATCACGCCGCAGAAGCTGGACGCCGCCGCCCGCCTCGCCACCTCCGGCGCCACCCTCATCCTGATCACCGACGACCCCGACGCCGCCAGCGCCATCGCCGCCCGCCCCGGCGCGATCCGGGCGCTGATCGAGATCGATTGCGGCGAGGCGCGCGGCGGCATCGCCCCCGACGATCCCGCCCTGCTCGACATCGCCGGCCGCCTCGGCCCCTGTCTGGCCGGCGTGCTCACCCATGCCGGCCACTCCTATGCCGGCCGCAGCCCCGCCGATATGGCGCGCATCGCCGAGACCGAGCGGCTGGCCGCCGTCACCGCCGCCACCCGGCTGCGCGATGCCGGCTACCCCTGCCCGATGGTCTCGGTCGGCAGTTCGCCCACGGCCCTCTATGCCGCGACGCTGGACGGCGCCACCGAGACCCGCCCCGGCGTGTATATGTTCGGCGACCTGTTTCAGGCCGAGATCGGCACCGTGGCGCCGGATTCGATCGCGCTCACCGTGCTCGCCAGCGTCATCGGCCGCCGCCTGGCGGAGAATCGCATCGTGGTCGACGCCGGCGCCATGGCGCTGTCGAAAGACCGCAGCACCGAGGCCACGGCCACCGATTACGGCTTCGGCCTCATGCTCGACACGCTGGGCCGCCGCAGTTACGGCCACTCCATCGTGCGCCGCGCCAATCAGGAACACGGGGTGATCGAGCTCGACTCCGCAGTCTCGGCCGGCAGCTTCAGGGTCGGCGACCGGCTGCGCATCGCGCCCAACCACGCCTGCCTCACCGCCGCCGCGCATGACCGCTACTTCGTCGTCGATGGCGACGAGACGGTCGCCGATATCTGGCCGCGGGTGAACGGCTGGTAGCCCCGGCTACTCCGCCGCCGCCACCAGCGCCACCCGCGCCGAGCCACGCGCCACGCCGAGGCACAGCAGGCTGGCCAGCAGCAGCACCGCCACCAGCACCAGCACCAGTTCCGGATGCCCGCGATCGATCAGGAAGCCGAACGGCACCGGCGTCAGCGCCGTGCCCAGCGGCAGGCCGGAGGAGACGAAACCGAACACCTTGCCGATCTGCCCGGCCGGCGCCGCCTCTTTCAGCATCATGTCGCGCGGCGTGCGCGTGGTGCCCAGCCCCAGCCCGGCGCCGAACATCACCACGATCACCACGATCCCCGGCAGGCTGGCGCCCGCCACCGCCAGCATCAACGCCGACGAGATCGCCGTGGTCAGCACCACCAGCCCCAGCATCCGGCCCGGCAGCCGCCCCACCGCATAACCGCCCACCAGCACCCCGGAGGCGACGCCGGCCAGATAGCCGGTGAGCGCCGACGACGCCACCTCCACCCCCAGCCCGTTCACCGCATGCAGCACGGTGATCAGCCAGGCCTGCACCCCGGCGCCGGCCATCGCGCCCAGCAGATAGAAGCCGAAGAACAGCAGCATCGGCTTGGTCAGCAGCAATTGCCGCCCGCTGACCATCTTGGCTCCCGCCCCCGGCTGCGGCCGCGCCTGGTCGGCGAGGATGCCGCTTTGCAGCAGCACCGCCAGCACCAGCGGCACCCCCAGCAGGCCCACCAGCAGCAGCGCCTCGCGCCAGCCCAGCAGCGCCGAAAGCGCGATGATCACCGGCGGCGCGCTGACATTGCCGAGATTGCCGTTGAAGGTATGGATCGAGAACGACCGCGCCATCCCCTCCTTGCTCACCGAGCCCGACATGATGGCGTAGTCCACCGGATGGATCACCGAATTGCCGAGGCCCGACACCACCGCCAGCACCAGCACCTGCCAATACGCGGTCGCCAGCCCCATCCCGGCGATCCCCAGCGCCATCAGCAGGATGCCGCCGATCAGAAACCGCCGCGCCCCGTGCCGGTCCACCAGAAACCCCACCGGCGTTTGCAGCACCGCCGTGGTGCCCGCCATCAGCATCACCGCCAGGCCGAGCTGCGCATACGACACCTGGAACGCGCCCTGCCAGAACAGGAACATCGGCGGCAGGCACAGCCCGTAGAAATGCGACAGGAAATGCCCGGTGCCGATCAGCATGTTGACGCGGTTATCGCGGGAAATCATCGCAGCCTCGTTGCATACTGCAACACGATGCGGCCCTGCCGTGCCGCCGTCAACCGCGGCCCTTGCGGCCGCAACGCGCATGGCCGAGAGTTTTCCCGACGCATCGACAGCAAGCAGGAGACCCGGATGCCCGGCCTATTGCAAGACAAGCTCGCCCTGGTCACCGGCGCCGCCTCCGGCATCGGTGCCGGCATCGCCCAGGCGATGGCGGAAGCCGGCGCCCGCGTCATCATCGCCGACGTCACCCCGGTCACCGCCGGCCTGTCCTACCTGCTCGACGTCACCGACCGCGTCGCGGTCGACACGCTGGCCGCCAGCATCCGCGCCACGCACGGCCCGATCGACATCCTGGTCAACAACGCCGGCATCATCCGCCGCGGCAAGGTCGACGACGCCGACGCCCGTGCCGCCTGGGACGCGACCCTCGCGGTCAACCTCGACGGCATGTTCAACGTCACCACCGCATTCATGGCGCAACTGAAGGAAACCAAAGGCGCGATCATCAATATCGGCTCGGTGCAATCCTTCGTCGCCGCCCCCAACTCCGCCGCCTACACCACCTCCAAGGGCGGCGTGCGCGCACTGACCAAGGCTCTGGCCATCGAATTGTCGCCACACGGCGTGCGGGTCAACGCCATCGGCCCCGGCCTGATCGCCACACCCCTGAACGAGAAAGCCCGCCAGGACCCGGTCTACATGGCCACCTTCAAAGGCCGCATACCGCTCGGCCGCATCGGCACACCGGACGATATCGCCCAGCCGGCGGTATTCCTCGCCTCGCAGATGGCCAAGTGGATCACCGGGGTTACGCTGCCGGTGGATGGCGGGTTTCTCAGCTATTAGTAAGCAAGCAGCGCTTTTTTGAAAAAAAGCGCGCAAAAAACTTTATTCATTGGAGTCTTGTGAATAAAAAGTTTTTTGTTTCTTTTTGTTCACAAAAAGAAGACCTTCCTATTCCTTATCTTCCCCATAAGGATTCTTCGTCCCCCGGAACAGCAACCGCAGCGGTGTGCCCGGCAGATCGAACGTCTCGCGCAGCGAATTCGACAGATAGCGCTGATAATCATCCGGCGTCATCTCCGCCCGGGTGCCGAACACCACGAAGGTCGGCGGCCGCGCCTTGGCCTGGGTGACGTAGCGCAGTTTCAGCCGCCGCCCCTGCACCAGCGGCGGCTGATGGCGTTCCAGGGCGCCTTCGAACCAGCGGTTCAGCGCGCCGGTGCCGATCCGCAGATTCCACACCTCGTGCGCGCGCCGGACCGCCGGCAGCAGCTTGTCCACCCCCTGGCCGGTCAGCCCGGAGAGCGTCACCACCGGGATGCCCTTCATTTGCGACAGGCTGGTCTCCAGCCGGTCGGAGACCTGCTTGCGCGCCAGGTCGCGGTTTTCCACCGCGTCCCACTTGGTCATCGCCAGCACGCAGGCGCGGCCCTCGCGCTCGATCAGCCGGGCGATCTGCAAGTCCTGCTCATGCAGCCCGCGCCCCAACTCGCATTCCAGCGCATCCACCGCCAGCACCACCACCTCGGCCATCTTCAGCGCCTCGATGCTGGCCGAGGTGCTCATCCGCTCCAGCCCCTCGTCCACCCGCGCCCGCTTGCGCAGCCCGGCGGTGTCGACCAGCTCGATCACCCCCTGCTTGTCGCTCAGCCGCACCGCCACCGCATCGCGGGTCAGCCCCGGCTCCGGCCCGGTGATCATCCGCTCCTCGCCCAGCAGCCGGTTCAGCAGCGTGGACTTGCCGGCATTCGGCCGCCCGACGATCGCCAGCTTCAGCGGTTTGTCGCCTTCCTCGGCCGCGCGCGGCGCATCCGGCAGCCGCTCGGCGATTTCGCGCATCAGGTCGGCGATGCCCTCGCCATGTTCGGCGGAGATCGCCACCGGCTCGCCCAACCCCAGCGAATAGGCCTCCAGCGCCGCGTTGCTGCCGGCCCGCCCCTCGGCCTTGTTCACCACTAGCAGAATCGGCCGGTCCTGCCGCCGCAGCCAGGCGGCGAAATGCTCGTCCGCACTGGTCACGCCGGCGCGCGCGTCGATCACGAACAGCACCAGGTCGGCCATCGCCACCGCCGACTCCGAGGAGGCACGCATCCGCCCGTACAAGCTGTCCGGCGCCGATTCCTCCAGCCCCGCGGTGTCCATCAGTCGCACCGCCCGGCCGCGCAGCATCGCTTCCGCATCCTTGCGGTCGCGGGTCACGCCGGGAATGTCGGAGACCAGTGCCGCCCGCCGCCCGGCCAGCTTGTTGAACAGCGTCGACTTGCCGACATTCGGCCGCCCGGCGATCACCACCAATGGCAGGGCAGCGGGCAATGGCAGGGCAGCGGGCAATGGCAGGCCAGCGGGCGCCGCGTCGTCCGCAGGGTCGGTCCCGGTGCTCAACGCAGCGCCGCGAGCGTGCCGTTGGCGGTCACCAGGAACACCATCCCCAGCGCCACCACCGGCGCCACCGCGCCGGCGCCGGCCACGGAGACCTTGCCGATCTGCTTGCCGGTCAGTGGGTCACAGATCAGCATGCTGCCGAGCGAATCCACCAGCAGCAGCCGGCCGCCGGCCATCACCGGGCCGACCAGCGTGATCGGATGGCGTTGCTTCTCCGCATTCTCGAACCGCTCCAACTGGCTCACCCAGGCCACCGCGCCGTCGCGGGTGCTGAGCGCCGCCAGTTCGTTGCCGGTGGTCAGCACATACAGCCAGTCGCCGGCCAGCCACGGCGTGTTATCCGAGGCGATGCTGCGCTCCCACAGCCGCCGGCCAGAGGGCAGGTCGATCGCCACCATCAGCCCGCCGACGCTGACCGCATAGACGATGCCGTCATGGATCAGCGGCATGGCGCGGATGGTGGACAGATCAGACAGCGAGCTCTGGCCGCGCACGGCGGACAGGTTGTCGGCCCACACCACGGTGCCGGAGATCGCGCGCACCGCCTGCAAGTCGCCGGTGGCGAAGCCGGCCACCACGATGCCGTCCTCGCTGGCCGGCGCCGGCAGGCCCAGCATCGCGGTCGCGGCGCTCGGCGCCTGGTACGACCACAGCTCCTTGCCATCGGCCGCGGACAGCCCCACCAGCCGGTCATCCAGCGTCGGCACGAACAGCTTGCCATCCACCACGGTCGGCGCCGAGCGCGCGCCGGCGCGCAGTTGCACCCGCCAGCGCAGCTTGCCGGTGGTGGCCTCCAGCGCCAGCAGATCGGCCCGCCCGGTGGCGGCGTACAGCGTGCCGCCATCGGCCGAGATGCCGCCGCCCACATTGGTGCTGCGGTTATCCTCGCGTCTGGTGTCGAAATCCCAGGCCGAGCGCCCGGTCTGCGCGTTCCAGGCCGAGACCACCGCCTCGCTGTCCATCGCGAACACCAGGCCGGCGGCCACCACCGGCTGGGCGGTGATGCGCCGGCGATAGCTGGTGCCGCGGCCGATATCGGACGACCAGATCGGTCGCAGCGGGCCGGAGGCGGCCAGGTTGCCGCCGCCATGCGCCGGGCTGCCGCCGGGCTGCGGCCAGCCGGTATCGGCCAGTGGCGGCGGGATCGTCACGCTGCGCCCGGGGGTGACCTTCAGCGCCTCATCGGGCGGCATGACGTCATAGCGCTTGCCCGGCAGCTTCGGCTTGGTGGCGCCGAACCAGCCGTCGAACATGCCGCAGCCGCTGAGCGCCGCCAGTGGCAGCATCAGCGCGGTGCGGCGGGCGAGGGCAGGGGTGTCGGTCCGTTTCATGCCGCTACTCCCCCAACTGCGCCAGCAGCCCGGCGGCCCGCGCCCGAACGCCCTGCGGCGCCGTCACGTCCTGCGACAGGCGCTTGAAGGTGGCCTTGGCATCGTCCGTCTTGCCCTGCCGCAGCGACAGCAGCGCCTGCGTCTCCTCGGCCAGCGCGTGCAACGGATTGTCCGGGTTCAGCAGCGGCGCCAGACGCGCCTGCACCTGCGCCGGATCGCCGGCATCCACCTCGTGCAGCGCCCATTGCAGCCTTGCGGTGTCGCGCAGCACCGGGTCGGCGGCGCCATCGGCGATCACCGCGTCCCACAGCTTCAGGCCCGCCTGTTTGTCGCCGGTCTCGAAGCGCAGCGCCGCCAGGTGCAGCCGCGCCAAGGTCCGATAGCCGTCATTGACCAGCCAGCCAGCGGCCCAGCCGGGGCCGGCGGCATCGGCGATCACCTTTTCGAAGCCGGGAATCGCCGCCTTGCGCTGCTCGATGTCGCTGCCGGCTGCCGGCGCCTTGGCGGCATTGCTGGCCGCCAGGTATTCCACCGCCAGCTGCGAGCTCTGCCGCGCCTGGTACCAGCCGAAGCCCTTCCAGCCGGCCACCCCCAGCACCACCAGCAGCACGACCGCGATCAGCAGCGTGCCGTAGCGGTCGAGCAGCCGCTTCATGCGCTCGGTCCGCAGGTCCTCGGCGATCTCGTCGAAAATATCGGACACGTCGATCCTTCCGGCTGGCTGATGCCCCGCCTGGCGCGGGCGGGCCGGAACATAGCGGCGGCGCGGTTGCGGAGCAAATTGAACCCGACACCCTATAATACCGCGCCGCGTCCCCGGCATCGCCACACGGATCGCAACCTCGCGTTCACACAAGCGCGGCAGACTGCCGGCATGATCCGCGCCCTGGCCCTGCTGCTGCTGCTGTCCGGCTGCTCCGACGCGGCGCGGCAGAGCCCGTTCTGCGCCGCCGTGGCGCCGCCGCCGCAACCCTACTGCACCCGCACGCTCGGCCGCGTCGAATGCTGGGCCAACCCGGAGGCACTGCCCGGCCCGCCGCCGGAGGTCGCCGATGGCCCGCGCGCGCTGACCGCCGCCCAGCGCGCCGACTGCCATCGGCGCTGGCCCGGCTGGTAGCCGCCGCCCCTGCTGCGCACATACCGGCCTTGCCCGGCGCACCCTCGGCAAAGCTGGCCTGCGAAGCCCGATCCGCCGCATACTGGCCCGCTCGCGTTTCCAGGCCGGGATACCCTGATGCAGAAAGCCGTCGCCGACCACGCCGATCCCCCGCTCGCCACCCCCCCGCTCGCCACCCCGGCGCCGGCGTCCACCGGCACGCTCTACCCCGTGCTGATCGCGCTCAGCTTCTCGCACATGATGAACGACATGATGCAGTCGCTGATTCCGGCGCTGTATCCGGTGTTCAAGCAGAGCTTCGGGCTGGATTTCGGCCAGGTCGGCCTGATCACGCTCACTTTCCAGATGACCGCCTCGCTGCTGCAACCGGCGGTCGGCGTGTTCACCGACCGGCGGCCGATGCCGTTCTCGCTGGCCACCGGCATGGGCTCGACGCTGATCGGCCTGCTGCTGCTGTCGCAGGCGCACAGCTTCAACATGCTGCTGTTCTCCGCCGGCCTGGTCGGCGTCGGCTCGTCGATTTTCCATCCGGAATCCTCGCGCGTGGCGCGGCTCGCCTCGGGCGGCAAATTCGGCCTGGCGCAATCGCTATTTCAGGTCGGCGGCAATTGCGGCCAGGCGATCGGCCCGCTGCTGGCCGCCATCGTGGTGATGCCGCACGGCCAGGGCGCCATCGCCTGGTTCTCCGCCTGCGCGCTGGTGGCGATGTTCGTGCTGTTCCAGGTCGGGCTGTGGTATCGCCGCAACCACACCGCGCCGCGCGGCAAGCGCGCCGCGGTGGCGGTGGCCGCGCACGGCCTGTCGCGCGCCCGCGTCACCTTCACCATCGCGGTGCTGGTGGCGCTGATCTTCTCCAAGAACGTCTATACCGCCAGCCTGTCGAGCTACTACACCTTCTACCTGATCAACCGCTTCGGCCTGTCCACCGAGGCGGCGCAGTTGCTGCTGTTCGTGTTCATGGCCTCGGTCGCGGTCGGCACCCTGGTCGGCGGCCCGTTCGGCGACCGCATCGGGCGCAAGGCGGTGATCTGGGTGTCGATCCTCGGCGTGCTGCCGTTCACCCTGGCGCTGCCCTATGTCGGCCTGACCATGACCGCCGTCCTCACCGTGGTCATCGGCATGCTGATGGCCTCCGCCTTCCCGGCCATCCTGGTCTACGCGCAGGACCTGCTGCCCGGCCGGGTCGGCATGGTCTCCGGCATCTTCTTCGGCCTGTCGTTCGGCCTGGGCGGGGTGGGCGCGGCGGCGATGGGCAACCTCGCCGACCACACCAGCATCGAGTTCGTCTACAAGCTGTCCGCATTCCTGCCGCTGATCGGCCTGGTCACTGCCCTGCTGCCGAATATCGACCGGCCGCGCGTCAAGCTGCGCCGATGAACCAGCCGGGCCGCGCCCCCGACCCGGCCGCGCTGCTGCGCCTCGCCTTCGCGCATCACCAGGCCGGCCGCACCGTCGCCGCCCGCGCGCATTACCAGGACGTGCTGGCGCTCGCCCCCACCAACCCCGACGCGCTGCACCTGCTCGGCCTGATCGAGATCGGCGATGGCGCCACCGAAGCCGGCATCGCCCGCATCCGCGCAGCCCTCGCCGAGGCCCCCACGATGCTGGCCGCCTGGGCCAATCTCGGCACCGCGCTGCGCCGCGCCGGCCGGCCGGAGGAGGCCTTGCCCTGCTTCGCCCGCGTGCTCGCCGCCACCCCCCTCGACCCCGACGCGCTGGCCGGCACCGGCCACGCGCTGCGCGACCTCGGCCGCACCGCCGAGGCCGTCGCAGCCCTCACCGCCGCCACCACCCAACGCCCGCAGGATGGCGCCCTGCACGCCGCCCTCGGCCTCGCGCTGCAAGCCGAAGAGCGCCACGCCGAGGCCGAAGCGGCCCTGCGCACCGCCGCCGCACTGCGCCCGGCCGACGCCAGCATCCCGCTCAATCTCGGCGTCACGCTGCGCGCCCTCGGCCGCGGTCCCGAAGTCGCCGCCTGCTTCCGCCGCGCGCTGGAACTGCGCCCGAACTACCCGGAAGCGCTGATCAATCTCGGCGCCGTCGCACTGGAGGCGAAATCCTTCCTCGAATCGGAAACCCTGCAACGCCGCGCCCTGGCGCTGCGCCCCGATTCGGCGGAGGCCCATCTCGGCCTCGGCAACGTGCTGATGGCGCGCGACCAGCCCGCCCAGGCCGCCGCCAGCTACCGCACCGCCATCCGCCTCGCGCCCACCCGTCTCGACGCCCGCAGCAACCTGCATGCCGCCCTGGTCAAGCTGAAACTCTGGCCGGAAATGCTGGCCAACGCCGAGGCGATCCGCGCCGCCCACCCCAGCGCCCCGTTCGGTCCTTTCGCCCTGGGCGACGCGCTGAGCGGCTTCGACCGGTTCGACGACGCGATCCAGGCCTACCGCGCCGCCATCGCCCTCGACCCACTGCAACACCCCGCCTGGGAAGGCATCGGCAACGCCGAGCGCAATCGCGGCCGCCTGCCCGAGGCCATCGCCGCCTTCCGCCAGGCCATCCTGGCCGGCCCGGAGAACCACTCCGCCCGCGCCAACCTCGCCCTCGCCCAACTGGTCACCGGCGATCTCCCGGCCGGCCTCGACGGCTACGAAAGCCGCTGGGACTGCAACACCGCGCTCACCATCCGCCCCCGCCCGGACACCCCGCTGTGGACCGGCGCCGAGCCACTGGCCGGCCAGCGCATCCTGTTGCAGGCCGAGCAGGGCTTCGGCGACACGCTGCAGATGCTGCGCTACGTGGCCCCGGTCGCCGCCCGCGCCGCCCATGTGGTGCTGGAGGTGCAGCCCAGGCTGCGCACCCTGCTGGCCGATTTCCCCGGCGTGCAGTTGATCACCGCCGAGCAGCCCCGCCCGCCGACCGACCTGCACATCACGCTGATGAGCCTGCCGCGCGCCTTCCGAACCACCTTGGCCAGCATCCCCGCCGCCGCCCGCCTCGCCATCCCGGCCGTGCACCGCGCCCGCTGGGCCAGCCTGCTGCCGCCCGATCCGCGGCCGAGCATCGGCGTGGTCTGGGCCGGCAACCCCGGCCACAGCAACGACCGCAACCGCTCGATCCCGCTCGCGCTGTTCCGCCGCATCATCGCCGCCGCCCCCGGCCGCGTGCTGGTGCTGCACCCCGAGATCGCCGCCGCCGACGCCGCCGAACTCGCTGACCAGCCGAACCTGCTCGCCCTGCCCAGCCTGCTCCAGCCCACCGCCGAGCCGGTCGATTTCGCCGACACCGCCGCCGCCATCGCCCGGCTCGACCTGGTGATCACGGTGGATACCGCGGTGGCGCATCTGGCCGGCAGCCTCGGCCGCCCCACCTGGGTGCTGCTGCCGTTCGCGCCGGACTGGCGCTGGCTGCTCGACCGCGAGGACACCCCCTGGTATCCCTCGCTGCGCCTGTTCCGCCAGCCGGCCCCGGCCGACTGGGCCAGCGTGGTGGACCGCGTCGCCGCCAGCCTCGGCGGCCGCTAGCCATGTCCGCCGCCCTCGCCACCGCGCAGGACGCCCATCGCAACGGCCGCCTCTCCGAGGCGCTGGACGCCTATCAGGCGCTCGCCGACGACCCCGCCACCCCGCCGGCCCTGCGCGCCGAGGCACTGCATGGCATCGCCGTGCTGCACGCGCCCGTGGCACCCGAGCAAGCCGTCGCCCTGCTGCGCCGCGCCCTGGATCTGCGCGCCGATCTGCCGCAGGCCGGCGAGCATCTCGGCGCCCTGCTCGCCGCCCTCGGCCGCAAGGCGGAGGCGATCGCCGCCTGGCGCGCCGCGCTGGCCGAGGATCGCGGCAACGCCGAGCTCTGGCGCCGCCTCGCCGCCCTGCTGCGCACCACGCCGGCGGCCCAGGGCGGCAGCCCGGCCGACGCGGTCGCCGCCTGCCGCCACGCGCTGGCGGCGGCAAAGGAGGCCAGCGCCGCCGACAACGCCGCCATCCAGTTGGAAATGGGCCTCAGCCTGCTGGCCGGCGGCAAGCCGGACCCCGCGATCTCCGCCCTGCTGCGCGCCCACGCGCTGGATGCCGCACTGCCCGGCGTCGCCGCCCCGCTCGGCGCCGCGCTGTTCGCCCGTGGCGACCATGCCGACGCCGTCCCGGTGCTGCGCGCCGCGCTGGCCGAGCACCCGGCCGACCGCGCCAGCCTGCGGGCGCTGGCCGGCGCCTTGCTCGCCTTGCAGCAGCCGGACCCGGCCATCGCGGCGGTGCGGCGCGGCCTCACGCTGTCGCCCGGCGACCCCGGCCTGCTGGTGCTGCTGGCCCGCGCGCTGCTGGCCGATCGCCGCGCCGCTGCCGCGCTCGCCACGCTGCACCCGCTGCTCGACCAGCCGTCGCCCCCCGCCGAGGCGTTGCTGGTCGCCGGCGCCGCGCTGCGTGCCGCCGGCCGCCCGGCCGAGGCGCTGGGCCGCCTCGCCGCCGCCCTCGCGCTCACGCCCGACGACCCGGAAACCCGCTACGAGATCGCGCTGGCCCGCCTCAGCCAGGGCGACTTCGCCGAAGGCTGGCCGGATTTCGCGCTGCGCCTGCACGCCGACCCGAACCCGCCCACCGAATCCCGCCTGCGCCAGCAGTACTGGACCGGCGAACAGCCGCTCGCCGGCCAGCGCCTGCTGCTCTATGCCGAGCACGCCGCCGAGGACACGCTGCAGTTCCTGCGCTACCTGCCGATGCTGGCCAATCTCGGCGCCCGCATCCAGCTGCGGGTGCCGCCGGAACTATATGACCTCGCCGCCGCCATGCCGGCGCTGGCCGCCGACCCCGACATCCTGCTGCTGGCGCCGGGCGCCTCGCCCTCGCCCTGCGACCTGCGCTGTGCGCTCGCCGACCTGCCGGCCGCGTTCGCCACCACCCTGCCCACCGTGCCGGCCGTGGTGCCCTACCTCGCCCCGCCACCCGATATCGCCGCCCTCTGGCAGGACGCCATCGCACCGGGCAGCCCGCGCATCGCCATCTGCTGGGCCGGCGCCCCGGCCGCCACGCTGCCACCGGAAACCCTCGCCGCCCTGCTCGACGGCCTCACCGCCGCCCTGCCCAGCGCCCGGCTGCACGCGCTCGGCCGGCCCGACCCGGCGGCCACCCCGGTGCTCGACCGCTTCGCCGACCTGCTCGACCTGCGGCCCAACACCGGCAGCGCCGCCCACCTCGCCGCCGCGCTCTGCTGCATGGACCTGCTGCTGACGGTCGACGGGCCGCTGCCGCATCTGGCCGGCGCGCTGGCCCGGCGCTGCTTCCTGCTGCTGCCGGCTGCCGCCGACTGGCGCTGGATGGTCGGGCGGCGGGACAGCCCTTGGTATCCCACGCTGCGGCTGTTTCGCGGCGACATAGCCGCCGACAGGATCGCGGAGCAGGCCAGGCAGGTCTTCTTTTTGTGAACAAAAGAAGCAAAAAAACTTTTTGATCACTGGAGTCTTGCACCTCCTCACGTCACATATCGGCGATGACCGAATCTGCTGAAATCCTCTCCATCTTCGATCTGCTGCAACAGGGCATCGCCCATCATGGCGCCGGGCGGCTGGAACAGGCGCATGCCTGCTACGCCCTGGTGCTGGAGCAGGAGCCGCTGAACCCCGACGCGCTGCACCTGGCCGGCGCCGCCCGCATCGCCCAGGGCGCGCTCGGCGAAGGCATCGCCCGTGTCCGCGAGGCGGTCGGCATCATGCCGGAATTCCCGCAGGCCTGGAACACGCTCGGCCTCGGCCTCAAGGCGCAAGGCGATCTCGACGCCGCGATCGAGAGCCTGATCCGCGCCGTGCAACAGGCACCGCGCGACCCCTACCTGCTGTGCAATCTCGGCGGCGCGCTGTGGGACGCCGGCAAACTGCCCGACGCCGAAAACACGCTGAGCCAGGCCTGCGCGCTGGCGCCGCAACTGATCGAGGCGCATCTCGCGCATGGCCGCGTCGCCCTCGCACTCGGCCAGGCCGACTCGGCGCTGGCCAGCTTCAGCACCGCACTCGCGCTGCAACCGCAGCAGGTGGCCGCCAAGGCCGGCCTCGGCGCCGCATTGCTGCTGTCCGGCAACCCGGAGGCGGCATTGCCGATGCTGCGCGAGGCAGCCGGCGCCGCGCCCGACGACCCCGGCATCCGCACCGATCTCGCCCGCGCGCTGCACGCCGCCGGCGACGCCACCGCGGCGGAGGCGGAATTGCGCGCCGTCATCGCCGCCCATCCCGGCCATCTCGCCGCTCGGCTGCAACTCGGCTTCTTGTTGCAGGGCAACGGCGACCAGCCGGCGGCGCTGGCCTGCTTCGGCGCGCTGGTCGCCGACGCGCCCGACCTGCCGCAGGCCCGCATGGCGCTGGCGCTGACCCAGGCCGGGCTGGGGCTGTGGCCGGAGGCGCTGGACAATTTCGACCATGCCGCCCGCCTGACGCCGAACGACCCGGCGGTGCATATGGGCCGCGCCACCGCGCTGCAAATGCAGGAACGCCGCGCCGAGGCCGCCGCGGCCTGCCGCGCCGTGCTGGCGCTGAACCCCGACCTGCCGGAAGCCCACGCCAGCCTGGGCGTCATCCTGCAGGAACTCGGCCAGTTGGAGGAAGCGGTGGCCAGCCATCGCCGCGCGCTGACCCTGCACCCGACCCTGGTCGACGAACGATGCAGCCTGAGCCACGCCTTGCGCGATCTCGGCCAACTCGACGAAGCCGCCGCCCAGGCGCGCCTCGCGGTGAGCCAGTTGCCGGATCGCGGTTTCGCCCACGCCACGCTCGGCTTCGCGCTGCTCGCCCAGGGCGACGCCGCCGCCGCCGAGGCCAGCCTGCGCCGCGCCCTGGCGCTGCCGGCGGACGGGCCGGAACAGGTATGCAGCAACGGCATGATCCACCTGCTGCTCGGCGAGTTCAAACCCGGTTTCGCCGGTTTCGAGGCGCGTTGGCGGCGTCCCAGCATGGCCGCCAACCCGATCCGCACCGCCGGCCCGGCCTGGACCGGCGCGCAGGCGGTGCAGGGCAAGACCGTGCTGCTGTATTGCGAGCAGGGGCTGGGCGACACGCTGCAATTCCTGCGCTTCCTGCCCGAAGTGCTGGCGCGCGGCGCGCGGATCAAGCTGGCGGTGCAGCCGCCGATCGTGCCGCTGCTGCCGGCGATGGACGGCGTGACCCTGTGCCCGCTGGACCAGGGCGTGCCGGAGTTCGACCTGCATTGCCCGCTGGTCAGCCTGCCCGCCGCCCTCGGCCTCACGCTCGACGACCTGCCCGCCACCGCGGCTGCCTATCTGAGCCCGCCGGCCGACCGCGCCGCTGCCTGGGCCGCCCGGCTGGCGCCGCCGCCGGTGGCGCGCTCCGGCCTGTTCGCGCGCCGCACTCCGGCGGTGCCGCCGCTGCGCGTCGGGTTGGCCTGGTCGGGCAATCCCGGCCACGCCAACGACCGCAACCGCAGCCTCGCGTTGCGGCAACTGGCGCCGGTGCTGGCGGTGCCGGGCTGCCAGTTCCATGTGGTGCAGAAGGACGTCCGCGACACCGACCTCGCCGCCCTGATGGCCGCCAACGGCGCCACCCCGAAGCTGGTCGACCCGCGTGGGCTGGTCGGCGATCTGGCCGATACCGCGGCGATCATGGCGCAACTGGACCTGGTGATCTCGGCCGACACCGCGGCAGCCCATCTGGCCGGCGCCCTCGGCCGGCCGCTCTGGCTGCTGCTGCCGGCGGTGCCGGACTGGCGCTGGATGCTGCACCGCGAGGACAGCCCGTGGTACCCCACCGCCCGCCTGTTCCGCCAGCGCGTCGCCGGCAACTGGGCGGAGGTGGCCGAGCGGGTCGCCGCCGCATTGGCCGCCCTGCGCCGATGACATTGGCGCGGTTTCGCCGGGCAGTGCGGGCCAACCCGCAGGATCCGGCGGCGCTGCACGGGCTGGGCGTCGCACTGGCGCAGGCCGGCGACCGCCCCGGCGCGATACGCTGCCTGCGCGCCGCGCTGGCGCTCTACCCGGATTTCGCCGGCGGCTGGGCCAATCTCGGCCATGTGCTGCTGGAAAACCACCAGCCGGCCGAGGCCGCCGCCGCCTATCGCCAGGTGCTGGCCCGCTCGCCGCCCACCGCCGCCGCCCAGCTCGACCTCGCCTATGCCCTGCGCGCGGCGGAGCAGGACCCCAGCGCCGCGTTCGCCGCCTGCCTCGCGCTGGCGCCGGACCACCCCGAGGCGCTGGCCGGCCTGGCGCGCTGCCAGGTGCGGCAGAATCGCCATGCCGAGGCGCTGGCCAACTTCCGCCGCGCCGCCGCCGTAGCGCCGGACCAGCCCGTGCATCGCTGGAACGCCGCGCTCTCCGCGCTGGCGCTCGGCGATGCCGCCGGCTGGCGCGACTACGAGGCCCGCTGGGAGTTCCCCGGCCTCGCCCGTACCCTGCCGAGCCCGCGCTGGACCGGCGCCGAACCGCTGGCCGGACGAACCATTCTGCTCTGGGCCGAGCAGGGCTTCGGCGACGCCATCCAGTTCATCCGCTACGCCGCGCCGCTGGCGGCTCGCGGTGCGGCGCTGCTGCTGGAAGCGCCGGCGCCGCTGCTGCGGCTGTTCGCCCGCATCGCACCGAGCATCGCACAGGGCGAGGCGCTGCCGGCGCATGACTTCAACTGCCCGCTGCTGAGCCTGCCGCTGGCCTGCGGCAGGGCGCCGAACACCCCATTTCTCAGCCCCGATCCGGCCGAGGCCGAGCGTTGGCGGGCGCGGCTGGCGGGGTTGCCGGGGCGGCGGGTCGGGCTGGTCTGGGCCGGCGCGGCGCGGCCCGGCGATGCCGCCGGGATGCGGCACGACCGGGCGCGCTCGGTGCCGCCCGCATTGCTGGCGCCGTTGCTGACGGTGCCGGGGGTGAGCTGGGTCAGCCTGCAAAAACCGGCGGTGGCCGATATGGTTATGACTCATGACTGGACAGCAGAACTGACCGATTTCGCGGCCACCGCCGCGCTGCTCGCCGGATTGGACCTGGTGATCGCCGTGGACACCGCCGTGGCGCATCTGGCCGGCGCCCTCGGCCGCCCGGTCTGGCTCTTGTGCCAGTGGAATGCCGATTGGCGCTGGACCCCGCAAGCCACTGAAATCCCGTGGTATCCCAACATGAAAATCTTCCGCCAGCCCAGTCAGGGCGACTGGCCGTCGGTGCTCGCCGCCGTCGCCGCCGCGCTGCAAACCGATGCCTGACGCGCGGCGATGCATCGCGATGGCGCTCCGGCGGCGGCAACCGCGCTGCTGCGGGAGGCGGCGAATTTGGCGCCTGAATCGGTCGAAATCGGCGTCAATCCGGCATGTTTTTACGAAGAAAAGGGCAGTTTTTTCGCCGCCATCGCGGCCTATCGCCATGCCCTGAAGCTCCGCCCCGGCGATCCGGCGCTGCATGCTCAGGAGTGACAGTGTTTGTTCAACTATTGCGCATTTCCCAGGCGCGCAGCGCGGCGGCGACGCCCATTTTGGACATCGCGTCCGGCCGCAGCCGGAAGCGGGCGCAGCCGGTTTCGCCGTCCACATCCAGCACCCAGGTCTCCTGGCCGTTGACCGCGCCCAGCCGCACCACCACGGCATGGCCGCGCACCCGCGCGCGGGCGATGCGGCCCTGGCCGAAGCCGGAGACTTCCCAGTGCAGGTCCGGCAAGGCGGCCGCATCGGCGTCGGCCTCGTCGGCGGTCTCGCCGGCGGCGGCCAGCAGGGCGGCGATGCGGGTGGCTTCGCGGTAGCTGTGCTGCGCCTGCAATGACAGGATCGCGCCGCGGCCATGCGCGACGCCGGCGAAGGCGCGGAATACCGGCTTGAGGTCCTCCGGGTCGAGCAGATACAGCACCGTGCCGGCGCAGTCGGTGCGCTTGCGGCAGAGCGGCGCCACCGCCTCGCGCAGGAAGGCGGCGATTTCGGCGTGGCCGATGCCGCGCTGCTCGTTGTCGTAGGCGAAGCGGACCCGCCAGGCGGCCCAGTCTTTTGCCCAGGGCAGCGCATCGAGGCTGAGCAGCGCCAAGGCCCGCGCCTCGGACGGGAAGGAGGATGGGACAGCCATGCCGCATGGTAGCGCGGCAGTGGTTAACGATCGGTCAAGCGGCGTCGTGCGGGTGGTGGCAGGCGACGCCATGGCCGGCCTCGGTGCGGAAGCGCGGGTATTCGGTGCGGCAGATATCGGTGGCGCGGTTGCAGCGCGGGTGGAAGTGGCAGCCTGGCGGCGGCGCCGCGGCGGAGGGGATTTCACCGACCACGCGCGGCAGCACACCTCGGCGCGACGGATCGGGGATCGGCGAGGCGTCGCGCAGCATCACCGTGTAGGGGTGGCGCGGGCGGGAGAATACCTCGGCGACCGGCCCTTGTTCGACGATGCGGCCGAGATACATCACCGCGACGCGGGCGCAGAACCAGCGGATCACCGACAGGTCGTGGCTGACGAACACGAAGGCAAGGCCGCGGCGGCGCTGCAACTCCTTCAGCAGCAGCAGCACCTGCGCCTGCACCGATACGTCGAGCGCCGAGACCGGCTCGTCGGCAACGATCAGCTCCGGCTGCAACGCCAGCGCGCGGGCGATGCCGATGCGCTGGCGCTGGCCGCCGGAGAATTCATGCGGGTAGCGGTCGAGTGCCGCCGGCGGCAGGCCGACCTCCTCCATCAGCGCGGCGGCCTGGCTGCGCGCTTCCGCCCCGCGCGCCATGCCATGCACCTCCAGCGGCTCCATCAGCGTGCGGCCGATGGTGCGGCGCGGGTTCAGCGAGGAATACGGGTCCTGGAAGACGATCTGCATCCGCCGGCGCAGCGCGATCAGCGCCCTGGGCCGGGCGGCGCGCACGTCCTGGCCGGCGAAATGCACGCTGCCGCCGTCCGGTTCGATCAGCCGCATCGCGGCGCGCGCCACGGTGGACTTGCCGCAGCCGCTTTCGCCGACCAGGCCGAACGCCTCGCCGGCGGCGACGGTGAAATCGACGCCGTCGACCGCCTTCACCACGGTCTTCACCGGGCGCGGGAAGCCCTTCACCACGGTGAAGTGCTTGGTCAGGCCGGCAACGGTGAGGATGGCCTCGCTCATCAGCCGGCCAGCTTCGGGTCGGTGGCGTCGCGCAGCCCGTCGCCGACCATGTTCAGCCCCAGCACCAGCAGCAGGATAGCGATGCCGGGGAAGACCGATAGCCAGGGGGCATCCAGAATGGCGTCGAAGCCATCGCGCATCATGCCGCCCCAGGTGGCGATCGGCGGCTTCACGCCGAGGCCGATGAACGACAGGCTGGCCTCGGTGCGCACCGCGGTGGCCATCCACAGCGTCGCCATCACCAGCACCTCGGACAGGATGTTGGGCAGGATATGCACGAACAGCACCCTTATGTGCGAGAAGCCGAGCGCGCGGCCGGCTTCGACGAAGGCGCGCTCCTTCATGCTCAGCACCGGGGCGCGGGCGATGCGGGCGAACGGGGCGACGGCGGTGAGGCCGATGGCGAAGATCAGGTTGATCATCTCCGGGCCGAGCAATGCCACCACGATCAGCCCCAGGATCAGGCTGGGGAAGGACAGCAGCACGTCCATCACCTGCATGATGTAGAGATCGGCGCGGCCGCCGATATAGCAGCTGACCATGCCGATGGCGCCGCCCACCAGCAGCGCGCCGCTGATCGAGGCGACCGAGACCACCAGCGAGATGCGGGCGCCCCACAGCACCCGGCTCAGCACGTCGCGGCCATAGGTGTCGGTGCCCAGCCAGTAGGTGCTGCTGGGCGGCTTCAGCTTGTCGATGATGTGCTGGTCGAGCGGGTCGAACGGGCTGATATACGGCGCCAGCACGGCGGCCAGCACGATGGCGATGCACAGCACCACGCCCACCGAGGTGGTCGGGTTGGAGGCCATGCGCTTGAGGAACGGGTTCACGCCTGCTTCACCCGCGGGTCGATCAGGCCATAGGTGAGGTCGGTGATCAGGTTCACCACGACGATGAGGAAGCAGTAGACGGTCATCAGGCCCTGCAACATGGTGTAGTCGCGCTGGTCGAGTGCGGAGACGATGATCTTGCCGAGGCCGGGCCGGTTGAACACGATTTCGGTCAGCACCGAGTTGCCGATCAGGATGCCGACATAGAGGCCGACCACGGTGACCACCGGCAGCCCGGCGTTGCGCAGCCCGTGCCGCCACACCACGCGCCGCCAGGGCACCCCCTTGGCGCGCGCGGTGCGCATGTAGTCCTCGCTCAGCACCTGGAGCATCGAGCTGCGGGTGACGCGGGTGATGTAGGCCGCCATGATGATGCCGAGCGTGGTCGCTGGCAGCACCAGCTTGTCCAGCACGTCGAGCGGATCGGCCAGGTTGGCGTTGCCGATCACCGGGAACAGCGGCCAGTGCAGCGCGAACAGCAGCAGCGCGAACACGCCGGAGACGAATACCGGGAACGACAGCCCGAGCAGCGACACCATGCGCACCAGCACGTCGATCCAGCGGTTTCGGTACAGCGCCGCGAACACCCCGGCCGGCACCCCCATTACTGTGCCGACGATCATCGCGGCGATGGTGAGAATGAGGGTATGCGGCAGCACGGCGGCGACATCGACCAGGATCGGCCGGTTGGTGACCATCGAGGTGCCGAAATCGCCTTGCAGCGTGTGGCTCATGAAGGTCACGTATTGCGCCCAGAGCGGCCGATCCAGCCCCAGCCGGTGCTGCATCGCCGCCACCGCCGCCGGCGTCGCGCGGTCGCCGAGGATCGCCACCGCCGGATCGCCAGGGACGATCCGCACGATGACGAACACCAGCGTCAACACGGCGAGCAGCGTCGGGATCGCCGCCAGCAGCCGCCGGATGACGTAGAAGATCATCCCCGGGTTGCTTGAAGCGAGGCGATCACTTGAAGTGGGTCTTCTCGGTGATCAGCGGCCCCAGCGACAGCGAGCCCTTCAGGTCGTAGCCGTAATCGAGCTTGTCGGTGCGCACCCAGTCCTGCAGCGTCTCGATCAGCGGCACGGCGCAGACGTCGGCGACGATCTTCTTCTGCGCCTCCTGCCACAGCGCGATCTGCCTGGCGTCGTCCGGCTCGGTGCGGGCCGCCTCGATCTCCTTGTCGGCCACCTTGCAGTGGCTGAAATTGGTGATGCCGCCGGGCCGGTTGACGATGGAATGCGAGTCGTAGAACTGCGTCAGATACAGGTCCGCCACCGGGAAGCGCGCCGCCGAGTAGAACACGATCGGCGACAGATCCTTGCGGATCATCTGGTGGAAGGTGGCGTGTTCGACGATTTGCAGGTCGAGATTGATGCCGGCCTTTTTCAGCTGCGCCTGCACCACCTGCATCTGCGCCAGCATGCCGGGCAACTGGGTGTGGATCACCTTCAAGGTCAGGCCGTTCGGGTAGCCGGCCTCGGCCAGCAGCGCCTTGGCCTTGGCCAGGTCGTGCGGCAGCAGCCCGGCATCGACATAGCCGAGATTGCCGCCGGGGATCACGCTTTTCGGCTCGCGGGTGGCGTCCTTGCCCTGCCAGGCCAGCAGTTCCGGGCGGTTTACCGCATAGGCGATCGCCTGGCGCACCCTGATGTCGTCGAGCGGCTTCTGCGACTGGTTGAGATGCAGCAGCGCTTCCTCGGCCGGCTCGAACACGTCGACGATGGCGTGCGGCACCTTCTTCATCCGGTCGATCCAGGTCTGGTCGGAATTGCCGTATTCCAGATCCAGTTCGCCGCTGCGGAACGCCAGGTCGCGCGAGGCGCCGGACGGCAGGAAGCGGTAGCTGATCTTCTTGATCTTGGGCGCGCCGCGGAAATACGCCTCGTTGGCCACCAGTTCCAGCGACTGGTTCGGCGTGACCGAGGCGAAGGCGAACGGGCCGGTGCCGATCGGGTGGCTGTTGTACTTGTCGCCCATCGCCTCCACCGCCTTTTTCGAGACGATGAAGCCGCCGGAATAGTTGGTCAGCAGGCCGAGCAGGCTGGGCATGGCGTGCTTGAGGGTGATCTTGACGGTGTACGGGTCGATCTTCTCCACCGACTTGATCGCGGCGAAATCGCCGGAGAACGCCGAGCGCTTCGGGTCGGCCGCCTTGGCCAGGCTGAACACCACGTCATCGGCGGTGAACTCGCCGTAGTCGCCATGCCATTTCACGCCCTGGCGGAGATGGAAGGTCCACTCGGTCTTGTCCGGCGAGAATTCCCACTTGGTCGCCAGATCGGGTTCGATGCTGGCCGGGTTGACGCTGCCGGGGGC
>DATJEA010000160.1:0-4703 GCA_035497095.1 Acetobacteraceae bacterium
GGGCGGCAATGGCAGCGGCGGAGGATGCGAGCATGGCAACCGACTTGAACGAACTGAAAGAGGACCTCACCCGCCGGATGGACGGCGCGCTGGAGACGCTGCGGCGCGAATTCGCCGGCCTGCGCTCCGGCCGCGCCAACCCGGCGCTGCTGGAGCCGGTGCGGGTGGAGGCCTATGGCAGCGAGACGCCGCTGACCCAGGTGGGCACCATCGGCGCGCCCGAGGCCCGCATGCTGACCGTGCAGGTCTGGGACCGCAGCCTGGTCGGTGCAGTGGAGCGGGCGATCCGCGATGCCGGGCTGGGGCTGAACCCGGCCTCGGACGGCCAGTTGGTGCGCATCCCGATCCCGCAACTGACCGGTGAGCGGCGCGCCGAACTGGCCAAGCTGGCCGGCCGCTACAGCGAGGGCGCCAAGGTCGCGGTGCGCGGCGTGCGGCGTGACGGCATGGACCAGACCAAGGCGCTGGAGAAAAAGAGCGCCATCAGCCAGGATGAGGAAAAGCGCTGGGCCGAGGAAATCCAGAAGCTGACCGACCAGTACATCCGCCGGGTGGACGAGGCGCTGGCGGAAAAAGAACGGGAAATCAAGCAGGTCTGAGGGAACTCGGGTGGCAGCGCAGATGTCGGATCCGGCTATCCTGGTCGAAGCGGCCCCGCCGCCGGGCCTGCCGGCGCATGTCGCCATCATCATGGACGGCAATGGCCGCTGGGCCTCGGCGCGCGGCCTGCCGCGGGTGGCCGGCCATCGCGCCGGCGTGGAGGCGGTGCGGCGCTGCGTACGGCTGGCGATCGAGGCCGGCGTCGGCTGCCTGACATTGTATGCCTTCAGCAGCGAGAACTGGCGCCGCCCGGCCGCCGAGGTGCTGGATCTCACCGGCCTGCTGCGGCATTTCCTGCGCGCCGAGATCGCTGAACTGCATCAGCGCGGGGTGCGGCTGCGGGTGATCGGCGACCGGTCGCGCTTCGATGCCGACATCCAGCGCGACCTGCTGGCCGCCGAGCAGCGCACCGCCGGCAACACCCGCCTCACCCTGGTGGTGGCGCTGTCCTATGGCGGCCGCGCCGAGATCGTCGCCGCAGCCCGTGCGGCGGCCGAGGCGGTGCGCGCCGGACGGCTCGACCCGGAGCAGCTCGACGAGACGGCGTTCGGTCAACTGCTCTCCACCGCCGGCCTGCCCGACCCCGATCTGATCATCCGCACCTCCGGCGAGCAACGGCTGTCGAATTTCCTGCTCTGGCAATCCGCCTATGCCGAGTTGGTGTTCCTCGACGTGCTGTGGCCGGATTTCGCGGAGCCGCATTTCAGCGAGGCGCTGGCCGAATTCGCGCGCCGCGAGCGACGATACGGGGCCCGTCCTGGCTGACCCCACGCAAGCCTCGGCGCGATGGGGCGACCTGCGGCTGCGGGTGGCCTCGGCCGCGGTGCTGCTGCCGGTGGCGCTGGGCTGCCTCTGGTTCGGCGGCATCGCCTGGCTGGGGTTGATCGTGGTGGCCGGCCTGGGCATGGCCTGGGAATGGTGGACGCTGTGGCGCCGCCGGCCCGGCCGGGTACCTATGTTGGGCCTAGTGCTGGGTGTGGCCTATCTGCTGCCGGCGGTGCTGGCGCTGCCCTGGCTGCGGGCGGCGCCGGGGGTGGGGCTGGGCAACGTGCTGTTCGTGCTGCTGGTGGTCTGGGCCAGCGATATCGGCGCCTATCTCGCCGGCCGCTGGCTGGGCGGGCCGAAGCTGGCGCCGCGCATCTCGCCGGGCAAGACTCGCTCCGGCGCGCTCGGCGGCACGCTGGCGGCGGTGGCGGTCGGCGTGGTGCTGCATCTCGGCTGGCCGGGCGGGCCGTTGGCGCAGGCAGTGGCGGTGGCGGCCGGGCTCAGCGTGCTGTCCCAGATCGGTGATTTGTTCGAGAGCGGGGTGAAGCGCTATTACGGGGTGAAGGATTCCAGCCGCCTGATTCCCGGTCATGGCGGGCTGCTGGATCGGCTGGATGGCGTGCTGGCGGCTGCCCCGGCGGCGGCTTTGCTGGCGATCTGGCTCGGCCGTGGGGTTAGGTTATGGTAAGCAGCAGGATGATGGAACAGTGATATCCGCCGTCGCGAACAGCCGCCCTGCCGCGCTCGACCCGGGCGTGAAGACGGTTTCGGTGCTCGGCTGCACCGGCAGCGTCGGCACCCAGACGATCGGGCTGCTGGCCGCCGAGCCGGAGCGCTACCGGGTGCTGGCGCTGGTCGCCGGGCGCAACGTGGCGCTGCTGGCCGCCCAGGCCCGCCAGTTGCGGCCGCAGCGCGCGGTGGTGAGCGACCCCGGCTGCCTCGCGGCGCTGCACGCAGCGCTGGCCGGCACCGGCATCGAGGTTGCCGCCGGCGCCCAGGCGGTGGTGGAGGCGGCCGGGCTGCATGCCGACTGGACGATGTGCGCGATCACCGGCGCCGCCGGCCTGGCCTCAACGCTGGAGGCGATTCGCGGCGGCGGCGCCGTCGCCCTAGCCAACAAGGAGGCGCTGGTCTGCGCCGGCGAGGTGATGTTGCGCGCGGTGCGGCAATACGGCGCCACGCTGCTGCCGGTCGACTCGGAACATAACGCCATCTTCCAGTCGATGGCCGACGGCAATCACGGCGCGATCGAGAAGATCGTGCTGACCGCCTCGGGCGGCCCGTTCCGCACCGCGTCGCGTGCCGAGATGGCCGGCGCGCAGCCGGAAGCGGCGCTGCGCCACCCGGTCTGGTCGATGGGCGCCAAGATCAGCATCGACAGCGCGACCCTGATGAACAAGGGGCTGGAGGTGATCGAGGCGGCGCGGCTGTTCGGCCTCGACAGCGCCCAGATCGGCGTGCTGGTGCATCCGCAATCGGTGGTGCATGGCCTGGTCTACTACTCGGATGGCAGCGTGCTGGCGCAGCTCGGCAGCCCGGACATGCGGGTGCCGATCGCCCATACCCTGGCCTGGCCCGGCCGCATCGCCACCGCGGCGCGCCGGCTCGACCTGGCGACGGTGGGCCGGCTGGAGTTCGTCGAACCCGACCTCGAGCAGTTTCCCGCCCTGCGGCTGGCGCGCGAGGCCTTGCTGGCCGGCGGCGGCGCCCCCACCATCCTGAGTGCCGCCAACGAAGTGGCGGTGGCGGCCTTCCTGCAACGCCGGCTGGGCTTCCTCGATATCGCCGACAGCGTCGCCGCAGTGCTCGACATGCTCGGCCCGCAGCCGGCCGACAGCCTGGAGCAGGTGATCGCGCTGGATGCCCGCGCCCGCGCCGAGGCTGCCGCGGTGTGTCTCCGTCGTGCCCGTCCGGCCGCTTGACATGCCGCCGATCAACCGCAATATCCCGTCTTAACCCGCTGATTTTCAGAGAAACATCCAGTGCTCGATTTCCTCCCCGAGTTTCTCCGCACCCCGGTCGCCTTCGTCATCGTGCTGGGCGTGCTGGTGTTCATCCACGAGTTCGGCCACTACCTCGCCGCCCGTCTGGTCGGCGTGCATGTCGAGGCATTCTCGATCGGCTTCGGCCAAGCGCTGTACACCTGGACCGACCGCAAGGGCACGGTGTGGAAGCTGGCCTGGCTGCCGCTGGGCGGCTACGTCAAGCTGCATGGCCAGGGCCGCCCGGAGGAACTGACCGACGAGGAGCGCGCCCGCAGAATCCCCGGCCGGACCTTCCACGAGAAAGCCATCTGGCGCCGCGCGGTGGTGATCGCTGCCGGGCCGGCGGCGAATTTCGTGCTCGCTGCGGTGCTCTATGCCGGGCTGTATGGCGCGCTCGGCCAGCCGGTGGTGGCGCCGGTGCTGGGCGAAGTGGTGGCCGGTTCGGCGGCGGCCAGCGCCGGGCTGAAGGCCGGCGACCGGGTGCTGGAGATCGACGGCAAGAAGATCGCCCGCTTCGAGGACCTGCAGCGCGTGGTGGTCGCCAATCCCGGCAGCCGACTGCAGATGCAGGTGCGGCGCGATGGTGCCGAGCTTGAGGTGGCGGTGACTCCGAAGCCGGAGCAGTCCGGCGGGCGGACCATCGGCCTGCTCGGGGTGCGCGGCAGTGTCACCGAATTCACCCCGGTGCCGGTCTGGGAGGCGCTGCCGCTGGGCGCCACGCAGACCTGGGACGTCACGGTGAAGACGCTGGCCGGCTTGTGGACTATCGTCACCACCAGCAAGGGCGCCGACGACCTGGGCGGCCCGCTGCGCATCGCCCAGATGTCCGGCCAGGTGGCGCAACACGGCTTCGTCAGCCTGGTCAGCTTCATCGCGGTGCTGAGCGTCAATCTGGCGCTGATCAACCTGTTCCCGATCCCGATTCTCGACGGCGGCCACCTGATGTTCCTGCTGGCCGAGGCGATTCGTGGCCGCCCGCTGCCGCCACGCGCGCAGGAATACGGCCTGCGGGCCGGGTTCGCCCTGCTGATCGGGCTGTTCGTGTTCGCCACCTGGAACGATCTCGGCCATCTCGGCCTGTTCCGCTGGGTCGCCGGATTGGTCGGCTGAACCGGCCCCCGAGTATGGCCGCGCGTGAACGTCGTGGTTGACGGGGCGCGCCGTCGCCTGTAGCGCGTGTCGGCTGATTAAGGTTAAGCTGCCAGGGTCGGGGACAGGCTTTCCTCGGGCCGCCGCGGCGCCGCAGTGAGGAGTTCCCGACTTTGTTACGCACTCGCGCGAAGCTGTTCGCGTCTGCCCTGGTGCTTTCCGTCGCGGCCTCCGTGGTCGCGCTGGGGCAGGTTGCGGGCCCGC
>DATJEA010000161.1:0-8114 GCA_035497095.1 Acetobacteraceae bacterium
GTGCTGGGCGGATCGAAGCGCAAGACCGCCTCGGTGGGCGATATCATCGTGGTTTCCGTCAAGGACGCGATTCCCCGCGGCAAGGTCAAGAAGGGCGATGTGCATCAGGCCGTCATCGTGCGGACCAGCTTCCCGGTGCGCCGCCCGGATGGCAGCGCGATCCGCTTCGACCGCAACGCCGCCGTGCTGATCAACAAGCAGCAGGAGCCGATCGGCACCCGCATCTTCGGCCCGGTGGTGCGCGAGCTCCGCGCCAGGAAGTTCATGAAGATCATTTCTCTCGCGCCGGAGGTGCTGTAATGGCCGCCCGCATTCGCAAGGGTGATACCGTCCTGGTGACCAGCGGCGCCGATCGCGGCAAGCGCGGCGAAGTGCTGCGGGTGCTGCCGAAGGCCGAGCGCGCGGTGGTGCAGGGCGTCAACATCGCCAAGAAGCACACCAAGCCGCGCGGCATGGGCCAGCCCGGCGGCATCGTCGAGGTGGAGGCGACCATCCATCTGTCGAACCTGAAACTGGTAGACCCCAAGACCGATGCGCCGACCAAGGTGGCGTTCCGCGTGTTGGATGACGGCCGCAAGGTCCGCGTTGCCAAGGCCAACGGCAACGTGATCGAGAGCTGAGGAGCCCATTATGAGCGGCACGAAGAAGGGTCCGGCCAAAGGCGGCAAGCCGGCGGCGGGCAAGGGCGGCGGCACCGGCGGTCCGGGAGCGGCGGTTGTCCCGTCGCGCGGGCGCGGCGAGGTCAGCTACAAGCCGGAGGCCGAGTCGAAGGCCGGCACCGGCACGGTTCCGCGCATGCAGCAGCGCTACCTGGACAGCATCCGCAAGGCGCTGCAGGAGGAGTTCGGCTACACCAACCCGATGCAGGTGCCGAAGCTGGAGAAGATCGTCATCAACATGGGCGTGGGCGAAGCCGCCGCCGACCAGAAGGTGCTCGATGCCGCGGTCAGCGAGCTGGCATTGATCAGCGGCCAGCGGCCGGTCAAGACAGTCGCCAAGAAGGCGATCGCCGGCTTCAAGATCCGCAAGGGCCTGCCGATCGGCTGCAAGGTCACGCTGCGCAAGACCCGCATGTATGAGTTCCTCGACCGCCTGGTGACCATCGCGATGCCGCGCGTGCGCGATTTCCGTGGCATCACCGGCAAGGGCTTCGATGGCCGCGGCAACTTCGCCATGGGCATGAAGGAGCAGATCGTGTTCCCGGAGATCGTCTATGACCGGGTCGACAAGATCCGCGGCATGGACATCGTCTTCGTCACCACGGCCCGCAACGACGCCGAGGCGAAGGCGCTGCTGAAGCAGTTCGATATCCCGTTCGCCGCCTGAGCGCGCGGGTTACAGGCTTAACGACTATCGGTTGGGAAAACCGCGGGCCTTGGCCCGCAGGTTCCGGAGGGTAAGACAGGATGGCGAAGACGTCTTCAGTGAACCGCAATATCAAGCGGGAACGGATGGCGGCGCGCGACAAGAGCAAGCGCGCCACCCTCAAGGCGATCGTGATGGACCGCACGCTGGCGGTCGAGGATCGGTTCGACGCGTCGATGAAGCTGGCGCAACTGCCGCGCAACGGTGCCGCGATCCGCGTGCGCCTGCGCTGTGAGGTCAGCGGCCGGGCGCGGGCGAATTATCGCAAGTTCAAGCTTAGCCGCATCGCGCTGCGCGACCTGGCCAGTGCCGGGCAGATCCCCGGCATGGTCAAGGCGAGCTGGTAAGAGGTACGGCACATGTCACTCTCCGACCCCGTGGGCGATATGCTCACACGCATCCGCAATGCGCAGCGTTCGCGCCACGCGGTCTGCGTCTCGCCGGCCTCCAGGCTGCGCGCCAATCTGCTGGACGCGCTGAAGCGCGAGGGCTTCATCCGCGGCTTTGCCGCCGAGGAAGTGCGGCCCGGCATCTCGCAATTGCGCATCGAGCTGAAATACAACGAGGGCGAGCCGGTGATCAAAGAGATCACCCGCGTCTCCAAGCCGGGCCGGCGGGTCTATTCCAAGATCAAGGAATTGCCGCGCGTCTATGCCGGCCTGGGCATTTCCATTCTGTCGACGCCCCGCGGGGTGTTGAGCGACGCCGAGGCCCGCGCTGCCAATGTTGGCGGCGAAGTCCTCTGCCGCGTGTTCTGAGGAGGAACCGGCAATGTCGCGTGTAGGCAAATACCCGGTCGAGATTCCGGCCGGCGTGCAGGTGGCGATCATCGGCCGCACCCTGACCGCCAAGGGCAAGCTCGGCGAGCTTTCGCTGGAGCTGACCGAGCAGGTCGAGACCACGGTCGCCGACAACAAGGTCACGGTCACGCCGAAGGACAAAACGGCGCCGTCGCGGATGATGTGGGGCACCACGCGCGCCAACGTCGCCAACATGGTGCTCGGCGTGTCCACCGGCTACAGCAAGACGCTGGAGATCACCGGCACCGGCTATCGCGCCGCGGTGAACGGCACCAACCTGGTCGTCAACCTGGGCTTTTCGCATGACGTGATCTTCGCGATCCCCAAGGGCATCACGGTCACCTGCGACAAGCCAACCACCATCAAGGTCGCCGGCGTCGACAAGCGGCTGGTCGGTCAGGTCTGCGCCGAGATCCGTGCCTGGCGTCCGCCCGAGCCGTACAAGGGCAAGGGCGTGAAGTTCGAGGGCGAGGCGATCCGCCGCAAGGAAGGCAAGAAGAAGTAAGATGAGCGAGAACAAGGATCTGCAGCAGCGCCGGCGCACCCGCCTGCGCTTCCAGCTGCGCCGCAAGTCGGGCGGCCGCGCGCGTCTGTCGGTGTTCCGCTCCGGCAAGAACATCTACGCCCAGGTGATCGACGACGCGGCCGGCAAAACCGTCGCCGCCGCCTCCAGCCTGGACCGCGATCTGCGCGCCCAGCTGAAGACCGGCGCCGACAAGGACGCCGCGACGGCGGTCGGCAAGCTGCTGGCGGAACGGGCGCTGGCGGCCGGCATCACCGATGTGGTGTTCGATCGCGGCTCCTACCTGTATCACGGCCGCGTCAAGGCGCTGGCGGAGGCTGCCCGCGAGGGCGGTCTGGCCTTCTAAGGGGAATGCAGCATGGCACGTGAACCCAGGGACGGCCGCAGCGGCGGTGGGCGCGATCGCGACCGCGACGGCGGCGACGACCTGATCGACAAGCTGGTCACCATCAACCGCGTCGCCAAGGTGGTGAAGGGCGGCCGGCGCTTCGCCTTCGCCGCATTGGTGGTGGTCGGCGACCAGAAAGGCCGCGTCGGCTACGGCGCCGGCAAGGCGCGCGAGGTGCCGGAGGCGATCCGCAAGGCCACCGACCGCGCCAAGCGCACCATGATCCGGGTGCCGATGAAGGAAGGCCGCACGCTGCATCACGACAGCAACGGGCATTTCGGCGCCGGCAAGGTGGTGCTGCGCAGCGCTCCGGCCGGCACCGGCATCATCGCCGGCGGCCCGATGCGCGCGGTGTTCGAGAGCCTCGGAATCGGCGACGTCGTGGCCAAGAGCTTCGGCAGCCGCAACCCGCATAACATGGTCAAGGCCACGTTCGATGCCCTGCAGCATTGCGCCAGCCCCCGCTCGGTGGCGGCGCGTCGCGGCAAGAAGGTTTCCGACCTGCTGGGCAAGCGCGATGCGCCGCAGGAGACTGCCGATGCCTGACAAGAAGATGGTCCGCGTGATCCAGGTCAACTCCGGGCTGGGCCGCAAGCCCGGCCAGCAGGCGACGCTGATCGGCCTCGGGCTGAACAAGATCCGCAGCAGCCGCGAACTGGAGGATACTCCCTCGGTGCGCGGCATGATCCGCAAGGTTGCCCATCTGATCAAGGTGGAGGAGCTGTCCTGACCGGCAACGGCCAGGATGGAAGGGAAGAGCGATGAACCTGAACGAATTGCGCGACAACCCCGGCTCGCGCCTGAAGTCCAAGCGCCTCGGCCGCGGCATCGGCTCCGGCAAGGGCAAGACCTCGGGCAAGGGCGTCAAGGGCCAGAAGGCGCGTGAAGGCGTGTCGCTGAACGGCTTCGAAGGCGGCCAGTTGCCGATCTACCGGCGCCTGCCGAAGCGGGGATTCAAGAACATCTTCCGCAAGGTCTACGCGCCGGTGAACCTGTCGGCGCTGTCCAAGGCGATCGAATCCGGCCGCATCAACGCCGCCGAGCCGATCACCGAGGCGGTGCTGGCGGCCGCCGGCCTGGTGCGCGGCGGCAAGGTGGATGGCGTGCGCCTGCTCGGCAACGGCGATATCAACGTCGCCGTCAGCATCACCGTCTCCGGCGCCTCGGTCTCGGCGATCGCCGCGGTGCAGACCGCCGGCGGCAGCGTCACCACCACGGTCGTGCCGAAAGTTGCGCAGCCAGCCTAGGCTGAACATCGGGAGGTGCCGGGGCTCGGCCCCCAACACTTCAGGAATGGTCGGGGTCCGGGGCAGCGCCCCGGCGCTTCCTTCCTTCCTCCCACTCGGCTAAGAGAGCACGGCGCCACGGCACCCCCGTCGGCGCCGCGCGCAATTTGGGAATACGCATATGGCGTCGGCGGCCGAACAGCTCGCTTCCAGCATGAATCTCGGTGTGCTCTCCAAGGCCACCGAGCTGAAGAAGCGCATCTGGTTCACTCTGGGAGCCCTGCTGGTCTATCGCATCGGCACCTATATCCCGGTGCCCGGCGTGGATGCCCATGTGATGGGCGAGATGATGGCGCAGCACAGCGGCGGCATCCTCGGCATGTTCGACATGTTCAGCGGCGGCGCGCTCGGCCGCATGACGGTGTTCGCACTGAACATCATGCCCTACATCAGCGCCAGCATCATCATCCAGTTGATGACCGCCGCGGTGCCGACGCTGGAGGCGCTGAAAAAAGAGGGTGAGAGCGGCCGCAAGAAGCTCAACCAGTACACCCGCTACCTCACCGTGCTGATCGCCATGGTGCAGTCCTACGGCATCGCCATCGGGCTGGAGAGCATGCGCGGCAGCTCCGGCCCGGCGGTGATCGATCCCGGCAGCTTCTTCCTGCTGTCGAGCGTGGTCACCCTGGTCGGCGGCACCATGTTCCTGATGTGGATCGGCGAGCAGATCACCGCGCGCGGCATCGGCAACGGCACCAGCCTGATCATCATGGCCGGCATCGTCGCCAATCTGCCGAGCGCGCTGGCGACGCTGCTGGAACTGGGCCGGACCGGCGCGCTGAGCCCGGTGTTCATCGTGGTGTTCCTGGTGCTGGCGGTGGCGGTGGTCGCCTTCATCGTGTTCATGGAGCGCGCCCAGCGCCGCGTCGTCATCCAGTACCCGAAACGCCAGGTCGGCCAACGCATGTTCGGCGGCGACTCGACACATATGCCGCTCAAGCTCAACACCTCGGGCGTGATTCCGCCGATCTTCGCCAGCTCCATCCTGCTGGTGCCGGCCACCATCGTCGGCTTCTCCGGCTCGTCGGCCGAGCCCGGCATCATGCAGACCATTGGCAACCTGCTGGCGCACGGCGCGCCGCTGTATCTGATCACCTATGCCGGGATGATCATCTTCTTCTGCTACTTCTACACCGCGGTTGTGTTCAATCCGGAGGAAACGGCGGACAACCTGAAGAAATATGGCGGCTTCGTCCCCGGCATCCGGCCCGGCAAGTCGACCTCCGATTATTTCGACCACATCCTCACCCGCATCACCACGGTCGGCGCGCTGTATGTGGCGGCGGTCTGCCTGCTGCCGGAAATCCTGATCAGCAAATACGGCGTCCCCTTCTACTTCGGTGGCACCAGCCTGATGATTATCGTTTCGGTCACCATGGACACGGTCACCCAAATCCAGTCTCATCTGCTGGCGCATCAATACGAGGGGCTGATCAAGAAGGCGCGGGTGAAGGGGCGAGGGCGTTGAATCTGATCTTGTTGGGCCCGCCAGGCGCGGGCAAGGGAACCCAGGCGAAGCGGCTGCAGGAGCGCTACGGCATCGTGCAGATCTCCACCGGCGACATGCTGCGCGCCGAGGTTGCCGCCGGCAGCGAGGTGGGGTTGCAGGCCAAGGCGGTCATGGCCGCCGGCCAACTGGTCTCGGACGAGATCCTGATCCGCATGCTCGCCGGCCGCATCACGCGCCCGGATTGCGCCCGTGGCTTCATCCTGGACGGTTTTCCCCGCACCGTGCCGCAGGCGGTGGCGCTCGACGGCATGCTGGCCGGCAAGGGGCTGGCGCTCGACGCGGTGATCGAATTGAAGGTCGATGACGCGGCGCTGGTCGACCGCATCGCCGGCCGCTACACCTGCGCCAGATGCGGCGCCGGCTACCACGACAGCTTCCAGCAGCCGAAGCAGGCGGGGGTGTGCGATGTCTGCGGCAGCACCGAGTTCACCCGCCGCGCCGACGACAACCGCGAGACCGTCGCCGCCCGGCTGGCCGCCTATCACAGCCAGACGGCGCCGATCCTGCCGCACTACGCCGCGCTCGGCCGGCTGCACCAGGTCGACGGCATGGCGGCGATCGACACCGTGACCGCCGCGCTGATCGGCCTGCTGGACGGATTGCGGAGCAGCCCTGCGTGAACCAAACTCCTCGGATCACGCAAACGTGATCGAGGCGCGTTGACTCATCGGGATGCGTAGCTATAGTGCGCGCCCTTGGCAGCACCCGGCAGGCGGGCGCTGCGTTGTGTATTACCCATGGCCCCGCGATACCGGGCCGGGCTTATGGTCCGGGCGGCGCGAGCGGGGGCGGATCAGACAGCCGGGGCGCTCAGTGCCCGGCCCGCCGGGAGCGATCCCGGTGTTGAAGGAGTGACAAAGCGTGGCGCGTATTGCCGGCGTTAATATCCCGACCAACAAGCGGGTCACCATCAGCCTGCGCTATATTTTCGGCATCGGCCCGGCCAAGGCGCAGGACATCTGCACCAAGCTGTCGATCCCGGATGAGCGCCGGGTCAACCAGCTCTCCGACGAGGAAGTGCTGCGCATCCGCGAGCTGATCGACCGCGAATACCGCGTCGAGGGCGATCTGCGCCGCGAGACGGCGATGAACATCAAGCGCCTGATGGATCTCGGCTGCTATCGCGGCCTGCGCCATCGCCGCGGCCTGCCGGTGCGTGGCCAGCGCACCCACACCAATGCCCGCACCCGCAAGGGCAAGGCGGTCGCGATCGCCGGCAAGAAGAAGGTGACGAAGTAGGGCCTTTCCCTGCTTCGCCTTCACCGTTTGGCAGACTGAATTCGGCTGCGGCGTCGCCGGCCATCCCGGCACGCCGCTTCCCCACGTTGGATAGGACGACTGTACATGGCCAAGCCAGCCGCGCGCCCGCGTCGCAAAGAGCGCAAGAACATCACGTCCGGCGTGGCTCACGTCGCCGCGACGTTCAACAACACCATGATCACCATCACCGATGCGCAGGGCAACGCGATCGCCTGGTCGTCGGCCGGCGCGCAGGGCTTCAAGGGCAGCCGCAAGTCCACCCCCTATGCCGCGCAGGTGGCCGCCGAGGACGCCGGCAAGAAGGCCCGCGAGCATGGCATGGAGACGCTGGAGATCGAGGTCTCCGGCCCCGGTTCGGGCCGCGAGAGCGCGCTGCGGGCGTTGCAGGCGGTGGGCTTCAGCATCACCACCATCCGCGACATGACCCCGGTGCCGCATAATGGCTGCCGCCCGCGCAAGCGCCGCCGGGTCTGATTTCGCCTGACCGCGCCGACCCGGCACGGGCCACCCGTGCCGGGCGCCGGCATGATGTGCGGCCCTCCCATCAAGACTGGCCGCTCCATTCGGCCAACGCCGCGAGGTATCCTTCGAATGAGACTCAGCTCGGTCCTGCAGAAGAACTGGCAATCGCTGATCAAGCCGGAAAAGCTCGATCTCGAACCCGGCTCCGATCCGGCGCGCACCGCCACCATCGTCGCCGAACCGCTGGAGCGCGGCTTCGGCATGACGCTCGGCAACGCCATCCGCCGCATCCTGCTGTCGTCGCTGCAAGGGGCGGCAGTCACCGCGGTGCAGATCGACGGCGTGCTGCATGAGTTCAGCTCGATCCCGGGCGTCCGCGAGGACGTGACCGATATCGTGCTGAACATCAAGCAACTCGCGCTGCGCATGCATGGCGACGGCCCGAAGCGGATGACGCTGACCGCCACCGGCCCCGGCGAAGTGAAAGCCGGGCAGATCCAGGCCGGCCACGATATCGAGG